>JANOAQ010000001.1:0-2596 GCA_031411195.1 Burkholderiaceae bacterium
TCGGCATGCAGCAAATACTGGCGGTAGAACTGCGGGTGCGGCTGGGCCAACGCATCGGGCAGCCAGTCGTCGCGGGCGACCAGCGTGGCCAGCAGCGGCTGGAGGGTGACCAGCAGTTCGGCTTCGCGCGTTTCGAGCGACACCGCCCGGGTGGCGGCCACCACGAAGTTGCGCAAGGGCAAGAGGTTGGGCAAGACAAGGCTCCTTCGGTCAGGGGACCGAGCCGCCAATTGTGAACCGCGCCAACCGGGTAGTGCCTGAGGTGTGACAAGCCCAGGGGCCGCGATACTGCCGCCTTCCCTTTCAATCAGGAGACTGCCATGGGCAAGACGATCGAATTCAAGCGCCCCGACGGCCAATCAGTGAACGGCTACCTGGTCGAGGCGGCGAACGCCATCGGCTCGGTGGTGGTGATCCAGGAGTGGTGGGGCCTGAACGACCAGATCCGCGGCGTGGCCGAGCGTTTTGCCCATGCCGGCTTCAATGCCTTGGTGCCCGACCTTTACCGCGGCAAAAGCACGGTGGAGGCCGAAGAAGCCCACCACCTGATGAGCGGCCTGGACTTCGGCGACGCCGCCGCACAAGACGTGCGTGGCGCGGTGCAGTACCTCAAGGGCCTGAAGGCGGGCAGCGGCAAGGTGGGCGTCACCGGCTTTTGCATGGGTGGCGCACTCACCATCCTGACACTGACCATGGCCCCCGAGGCCGATGCCGGCGTGGTGTGGTACGGCTACCCCCCGCTCGAATACGTGGACGCCAGCAAGATCAGCGCGCCCATCATGGCCCATTGGGCCGAGCAGGACGGTGCATTCGCCATCGCCGGCGTCGATGCCCTGGAAGCCAAGCTGGCCGAAGCCGGCGTGCGCTACACCGGCCACCGCTACCTGGCCCAGCACGGTTTTGCCAATGAAACCGCCCAGGGCCCCGGACGCATCGCCATGACCCAGTACGACGCCGCCTGGGCCGAGATGGCCTACGACCGCAGCATGGCCTTCTTCGGCGCCAAGCTCTGCTGAAATGGACCACCCCCTACGCGCGTCGCGCGCCCACTCAAGGGGGCACCGCCGGCGGCCCGGCAAAGCCGGATCCACGGCGGTCGCTTGCCGCGACCGTTGCAGTCGGTTGGGCAGGCGATGATCCTCAACGCCATTTGGGTCGGCTTCATCCTGGTGGGCTTTGCGGTCGCCCTGGTGCAACTGGCCCAGGGCAACCTGAACATCTTTGCGCAGATCCTGACCGGTATCTTCGACACCGCCAAGACCGGTTTCGACATCTCGCTGGGCCTGGTGGGCGTGATGAGCCTGTGGCTGGGCATCATGAAGATCGGCGAGCAGGCCGGCCTGATCAAGCTGTTTGCGCGGGGCATGGCGCCGTTCTTCAGCCGGCTGTTCCCCGGCGTGCCGCGCGGCCACCCGGCCGGAGGCAGCATCGTGATGAACTTCAGCGCCAACATGCTGGGGCTGGACAACGCCGCCACACCGCTGGGCCTGAAGGCCATGCGCGAGCTGCAAGAGATCAACCCCCAGAAGGACACCGCCAGCGACGCGATGGTGATGTTTCTGGTGCTCAACACGGCGGGCATCACGCTGATCCCTACCTCGGTCATCGCCATCCGCCAGAGCATTGCCATCGAGCAGGGGTTGGTCGGTTTCAACGGCGCCGACATCTTCTTGCCCACGCTGATCGGCACCTTCATTTCGTTCATGGCCGGCCTGTTGGCGGTGGCGGCCTACCAGCGCATCAACTTGCTGCAGGCACCGCTGCTGGCGCTGTTTGGCGGCTTTGCCGCCATGATGGGCGGCCTGTACCTGTGGCTCAGCCAATACCCGCCCGCCGTGATGGCCCAGTACATCGGCGTACTGGGCAGTGGCGTGGTGTTCGGCGTGATCGTGCTCTTCGTGGCGGTGGGCGCCTGGCGGCGCATCAATGTCTACGAGGCATTTGTCGAGGGTGCCAAAGAAGGCTTCGGCGTGGCCATCCAGATCGTGCCCTACCTGATCGCCATACTGGTGGCGATCTCGGTGTTTCGCACCACCGGCTGCATGAACTACGTGGTCAACGCCATTGCCGCCGGTGTGGGTGCGCTGGGCCTGGACACCGACTTCGTGCCTGCCCTGCCCGTGGGCCTGATGAAGACGCTGAGCGGCAGTGGCGCGCGCGGGCTGATGGTGGATGTGATGAAGACCTACGGCGTCGATTCGTTCCAGGGCAAGCTGGCGGCCATCATCCAGGGCTCGACCGAAACCACCTTCTATGTGCTGGCGGTGTACTTTGGCAGCGTCAACATCCGCAAGACCCGCTACGCCCTGACCTGCGGCCTGATCGCCGATTTGGTGGGGGTGGTGGGGGCGATTCTGGTGGGGTACGCGTTCTATCGTTGAGGCCGTTGATCGCTGGCCAGTGACGCCCAAACGGCGGCGCGGGCTCGGTCACGGCGCTTGGGGGTGGGCGCGCAGCCTCCTGAAGCTTGTTTAAGTCGGCTGCGCGCCCACCCCCAATCACCGCGCCCTGCTGAACCCGTGGTGGCGCCCAAATGCACCTCGGGCACCGCCGGTGGTTCAGCCCAGGCAGGGGCAAGCGGGGTGGCCTCCCGGGC
>JANOAQ010000002.1:0-22620 GCA_031411195.1 Burkholderiaceae bacterium
CCGCCGCCGCCGCGCTGCTGTCCACCGGCCTGCTGGCCACCACCCAAGTGCAGGCCGCTGACGGTGGCGTCAAGTGCACCGGGGCCAACAGCTGCAAGGGCAGCAGCGAGTGCAAGACCGCCAAGAGCGAGTGCAAGGGCCAGAACAGCTGCAAGGGCCAGGGCTGGACCAAGGCCGCATCGGCCAAGGCCTGCACCGACGCCGGCGGCAAGGTCTCCAAGTAATCAGCCTGCACGGCATGGGATGCGCGTGCGGCCCCGTGCCGTGCGTCGTCCCGCCCTGCACCAAGAGCGGCTACCAATGAGCCTTCCCGCCTTGCAAGGCTTCGGCCTGGGGCTGCGCAGCGAGCACTACGCTGACTTTGCCCATCAACGGCCCGCCGGGATCGACTGGCTTGAGATCATCAGCGAGAACTACCTGGTGCCCGGCGGCGCACCGCTGCACCACCTCGACCGCATCCGCGCCCACTGCCCCATGGTGATGCACGGCGTGTCGCTGTCCATCGGTGGCACCGACGCGTTGGATGCGGCCTATCTGAAGAACCTGAAAGCCCTGGCCCGGCGGGTGCAGCCGGCCTGGGTGTCCGACCACCTGTGCTTCACCGGCGTGTCGCGCCGCAATCTGCACGATCTGCTGCCGCTGCCCTTGACCGAACTGGCTTTGAGCCACGTGGTCGACCGCGTGGGCCGCGTGCAAGATGCACTGGGTCGCCGCCTGGTGCTGGAGAACGTCTCCAGCTACCTGCGCTTTGCGGCCGACGAGATGGCCGAGCATGACTTCGTGGCCGAAGTGGCACGCCGCGCCGATTGCCACCTGCTGCTGGACGTCAACAACGTGTACGTCAGCAGCGTGAACCATGGCTTCGATGCCCGCGCCTATATCGACGCCTTGCCCGCCGAGCGTGTGGTGCAACTGCACCTGGCCGGCCATTCGGTGGGTGGTGATGGCTTGCTGATCGACACCCACGACGCGCCGGTCTGTACTGCGGTGTGGGATCTGTATGCCCACACATTGCGCCGCCTGGGCCCCAAGCCCACCATGATCGAGCGCGACGACCACATCCCGCCCCTGTCCGAGCTGCTGGCCGAACTGGCCATCGCCCGCGACCTCGCCGACCGTGTGGCCGCCGAGTCCACCACGCCTGTGCTCGCCGAGGCGCTGGCATGAATGACACCACCACCTTGGGCCCGCAGCACTTGCGCCAGCAGCAGCAGGCCCTGGCCAATGCCGTGCGCGGCGGTGGGCTGCCGCCCCGCGGTTTGTTGAAGGCCACGCCCCAAGGCGGCGCGGCGCGCATCGATGCCTATCAGCACGCTTACCAAGCCCGCCTGGCCGGCGCGCTGGGTGACAACTTCGAGGTGTTGGCCCTGGCCATGGGGGACAAGGCCTTTGCCACCCTGGCCCGGGCTTACACCGAGGCGCACCCCTCGCGCCAGCCGTCCATCCGTTGGTTTGGCCACCGGCTGGCCGCCTTCATGGCGAGCCGGCTGGAAAGCGATGACGGTCTGGTGCCCCATCCGGCCATGGTGGACCTGGCCCGCCTTGACTGGGCGCTGCGCGCCGCCTTCGATGCAGCCGATGCGCCCGTGCTGGACGCCAGCGCCCTGGCCACGCTGTCGGCCAGCGCCTGGCCCGGCATGCGCTTGACGGTGCACCCCAGTGTGCAGCGCCTGTCCCTGGCCTGGGCCGTCGGGCCCGCCTGGCATGCCCTGCGCGCGCGCGCAGACGCCCTGGCCGATCTCAGCGCTGGCGGCGTTGGCGGCATTGGCGATCACGAACTCGCACTTCCCCCGCCCGAGCCGCTGGCCCACACGGTGCTGGTGTGGCGGCGCGGGCTGGCCACGCAGTGGCGTTCGCTGGACGCGTCTGAAGCGGCCTTGTTGGCTGCCGTTGCCGCGGGTCGGCCATTTGCCCGCTGGTGCGTGTTGGCGGCCACCCTGGTCGACGAGCCCGAGGCCGCCGTGCCGCTGGTGGTGGGACGAATGCAGCAATGGCTGGCCGAAGGGCTGCTCAGCGCGCTGCGCTGATCGTCGTGTTGCGGCCGTGCTGCGGCACCGCCGGCCGGGGCTCAATCGTGCTTGATGGCTATCGTCTTGAGCGACGAAAAACCGTACAGCGCCTCGAAGCCCTTTTCGCGGCCGTGGCCCGAGTGCTTGACGCCGCCGAACGGCAACTCGATGCCACCACCGGCGCCGTAGTTGTTGATGAAGACCTGGCCGCAGCGCAGGCCGCGCGCCATGCGCAGTTGCCGGCCGCCGTCACGCGTCCACACCCCCGCCACCAAGCCGTAATTCGTGCCGTTGGCGATGCGCAGCGCCTCTGCCTCCCCATCGAAAGGGATCATCACCTGCACCGGGCCGAAGATCTCTTCTTGCGCCAGCCGGTGGTCGGGCGTGGCCGGGGCCAGCAAGGTGGGCGCCACATAACAACCACCCGCCGGCAGGCTGGCCGGCAGGCTGGCCTGGGCGGCCACCTGCAGGCCGGTGTCGCGGGCGATGGCCAGGTAGCCCTGCACGATCTCGCGCTGGCGCGCCGAGATGACCGGGCCCACGTCCGGGTCGTCCATCGCCGGGCCTACGCGCAGCGCGGCGTAGCGCTCGGCCATGCGGCGCCGCACTTCGTCGAACACCGGCCGCTCCACCAGGATGCGGCTGGCGGCCGAGCAGGTCTGGCCACAGTTCTGGATGCCGGCGTTCACCAGAAACGGCAAGGCCGCGTCCAGGTCGGCGTCGGCAAAAACGATCTGCGGGCTCTTGCCGCCCAGCTCGAGCGTGACGGGGATGGTGTTTTGCGCCGCCGCCGTCTGGATCATCTGGCCCACGCCCACCGAGCCGGTGAACGACAGGTGCGCCACGCCCCGGTGCGATGACAGCGCCGCGCCGGCCTCTTCACCCAGGCCGGGCACGATGTTCAGCGCGCCTGCCGGCAGGCCCGCTTCCTGCGCGATGTGGCCGAAGGCCAGCGCCGTGAGGCAGGCCTCTTCGGCCGGCTTGAGCACGCAGGCATTGCCCATGGCCAGGGCCGCACCCACGCTGCGGCCGATGATCTGCATCGGGTAGTTCCAGGGCACGATGTGGCCGGTCACGCCATGCGGCTCGCGCAGGGTGAGCGCGGTGTAGCCCCTGGCAAACGGGATGGTCTCGCCGTGCACCTTGTCGGCGGCGCCGCCATAAAACTCCAGGTAGCGCGCCATGGCCACCGCATCGGCGCGGCCCTGCTTGAGCGGCTTGCCCACGTCCAGCGCTTCCAGCCGCGCCAGCTCGTCGGCCTGGGCCAGGGTGAGCGCGCTCAGCTTCAGCAGAAGGCGGCCGCGCTCTGCGGCGGTGAGCTCGCCCCAGGGGCCGGTCAGCGCGGCTTGCGCGGCGGCCACGGCGGCGTCGATGTCGGCGGCGTTGCCGCGCGCAATGTGGGCCAGCACACTGCCGTCGCTGGGGTTGAGCAGGGGCAGGGTCTGGCCGCTGGCACTGGGTCGCCAGGTGCCGTTGATCAGCACGAGCGCGGGGTCGAATCCGACGGTGTTCATGGGGCTCCTCGGTCAGCCGAGGATTATCGGCCGCGCCGGCGGGCCGATCAGGCCTGGCGCCGTGCGCGGTACAGGGTGTCGAGCGTGATGTGGCGCACCTCGAGCTTGCTTTGCTCGATGTGGGCGCGCAGCAGGCGCTGCGCCTCGTCGCCACGGCGCCGCGTGATGGCGCGCAGGATGCGGGCGTGCTCGTCGTAGGTAGCGGCCACGCGCGTGGGCTTGGTGAAATCGAGCCGGCGAATGATGCGGATGCGCTCGGTGATCTCGCGGTGCACGCGGGCCATCTCTCGGTTGCCGCTGGCCTGCACCAGCTGGCTGTGGAAGGCCTCGTCCAGCCGCCCCACTTCGGCGCTATCGCACAGGCGCTGGTCTTCGGGCGCCAACCACACATCGGCCAGGGCCTGCAGGGCCGGGCGCTCTTCGGCCAGGACCAGCTGCTGGGCGGCATGGCATTCGATCAGGATCCGCAGGTCGTACAGCTCGTCGAAGACGTCGAAGTCCAGCGGCGCCACTTGCCAGCCGATCTTGGGCAACACCTGCAGGAAGCCTTCACGCTCCAGCCGCTGCAGGGCCTGGCGCAGCGGTGTGCGGCTGACCGACAGGCTTTGTGCCAGTTCGCTTTCGCTGCAGCGGTTGCCCGGCATCAGCGTGAAGTCGAAGATCATCTGCTTGAGCCGGGCATAGGCCTGGTCGGCCAGGGTGCCGGGTTCGGCAGGCGTGACAGGCGTGAGGGGCGTGATCGCCGCAGGCATGGGACGGTTTTCAAGCAGAGGTTTGGCGGGCGGCATGCGCGGTCGATGATACGCAGCGGGGCCGGTCACGCCAGGCGGCAGCCGGCCATCAGCGCGCCGCCAGGTAGGCGCGCCAGCCGCCGTGGGCACTGATGTCGGTGGCGCCCTGCAGTGCAGCGCCCTCGCAGATGAAGCCCTTGACCCAGGCGCCGCTGGCCAACTGCACCGAGCCCAGGCCCAGTGGCGGCGGGATCAGCGCCAGGAAGGAGCCCAGCGCGGCCTGCGGCATCTCGTAGACCTCGACCTCAATCGCCACGCCCCCGTCGGCCACCCGCGCCAGGCCGGGCTTGGGCGGTGTGGTGTCGGGCAGGGCAAACAGGCAGTAGGTCGCTGCGGTGGTGGTGCGCGCCAGCAGCCGGCAGCCGCGCTCGACCAACTGGCCATGCAGCGGCATGCCGGCCAGGTGAGCACCCACCACGGCCACCGCCAGCGTGGGCGCGGCGGCTGGCGGCAGGGACAGCGGTGCAGCCAGTTCGCCGGCGGTGGCTTCGCGCAGCCGGCAGCCCAGCGGCAGCCCGCGCGCTGCTTGCCAGCGGGCACCCAGGTGGGCCAAGGCCGCGTCGCTGCCGCCAGGCGCGACGAAGGTCACGCCGAAGGGCAGGCCGCTGGCCGAAAAGCCGCTGGGCACAGCCAGCGCGGCCTGGCCCAGCAGGTTGACGAAGTTGGTGTAACGGCCCAGTTCGCTGTTGCGCTGCACCGGCGCGGCGGCCACGGCCGCGCGTGTGGGCGCGGTGGGCGTGGTGGGCACCATCAGAACGTCGATGCCTTGCCACAACGGCGCGATCTGCTGGCGCAGGGTTTCGAGCGCATAGCGCGCGTCAAAGGCATCGGCGGCGCTGTAGCGGCCGGCCGCGGCAATGACAGCGTGCACGGTGGTATCCAGCGCGCCGGGGCGGTGCCGCATCAGTTCGCGCACCACGGTGTAGCGCTCGGCCACCCAGGGGCCGTCGTAGAGCAGTTTGGCCACGGCAACCAACGGCGCCATGTCGATGGGCACTGGCTCGATGCCCCATTCGCGCAGCTGCGCCACGGCCTCGTCGAAGGCTGCGTCGTAGCCCAAGCCGGCATCGCAGCCGGGGTCCTGCGGCACGCCCACGCGCAACGGCTGGCCGGTACGGCCCAGCCAGGCCGGCTGCAGCGGGTGCGACTGGAATGCGGACTCGTTGGCCGGGCCTTCCATCACCGCCATCACCCGGGCGGCATCGTCCACCGTCAAGGCAAGCACCGACACCACGTCCAGCGTGCGGCAGGCCGGCAGCACACCGGCCATCGGCACACGGCCCGGCGTGGGCTTGAGGCCGACCAGGTTGTTCAGCCCGGCCGGCACGCGGCCCGAGCCGGCCGTGTCGGTGCCCAGCGCAAAGGCCACCAGCCCGCGCGCCACGGTCGACGCCGAGCCCGAACTGCTGCCACCGCTGACATAGGCCGGATCGAAGGTGTTGGGCACCTCGCCGTAGGGTGATCGTGTGCCCACCAGGCCGGTGGCGAACTGGTCGAGGTTGGTCTTGCCCACCAGCACCGCGCCGGCGTCCATCAGGCGCTGCACCACGGTGGCCGTTTCAGAGGCCACATGGGCAAAGGCCGGGCAGGCCGCCGTGGTGGGCAAGCCGGCGACATCGATGTTGTCCTTGACCGCAAAGGGCACGCCGTACAGCGGCAGATCCACGGCACCGGGCTGGGCAGCCAGTCGTTCGAGCTGGGCGGCGATGAAAGCCTCGTCGCAGCGGTGGATCCAGGCCGGGTCGTCGGCCGCCCGGCGTGCCAGCAAGGTCGCCAGCAGCGTGGCGGGCGTTGCCCCGGCGGCGTAGGCCGCGCGCCAGTCGGCCAGGGTGAGGGGAGCGGCGGGAACGGTGGCGGCAGGGGCGGTGAGCGCGGTCATCGGGTCATCCGTGCAGGGCCGCCATCACCGCGGCGGCGGGCGCCACCCAGCCGACGATGCCGCCCTGGGCGGTGATCATCGCCAGCGTGGCGGACTTGAACTCGGAAAAGTAGCTGTCGGTGCCGTCCTCGACCAGCAGGCCCTCGTAGCCGCGGTCGTTGGCCTCGCGCATCGTCGTCTGCACGCAGACCTCGGTGGTGACGCCCATGAACACCAGGCTGCGCAAGCCGCGCGCCTGCAACTCGGCACCCAACGGCGTGTTGTAGAAGGCGCCCTTGCCGGGCTTGTCGATGACCAGCTCACCGGCCACCGGTGCCAACGCCGGGATGATGGCGTGGCCCGGCTCGCCCTGCACCAATACCCGGCCCATCGGCCCCACATCGCCGATGCGCAGCGTGGGCTGGCCGCGCAAGCGCTTGGCGGGCGGGCAATCGCCCAGGTCGGGCGGGTGCCCCTCGCGGGTGTGCACCACCCAGCCGCCGGCCGCGCGCCAGGCGGCCAGCACGGCCGCGCAGGTGGGGATGATGGCCTGCAGGCGCGTGACATCGTTGCCCAGCGAGGCGCCGAAGCCACCGGGTTCGACGAAGTCGCGCTGCATGTCGATGATGACCAGCGCGCTCGTGGCGAGGTCGAAGTCGAAGGCAAAGGGTTGGGCAACGATCTGGCTCATGCGGCCTCCGGGGTGGGTGCAGCGTGGGCAGCGCCATGGCCCTTGCCGCCCATGAAGGCGCCCAGTTCGCGCCGGTCGGCGTTGGCGGCCGGCACGTCGTGCACGATGCGGCCTTCGCTCATCACCACGATGCGGTCAGCGAGCGTGAGCAACTCGTCCAGGTCCTCGCTGACCAGCAGCACCGCCGCGCCGCGGTTGCGGGCGGCCATCAGCCGGCCATGGATCTCGGCCACCGCGGCAAAGTCGAGCCCGAACACCGGGTTGCTGACCAGCAGCAGATCGGCCTCGCCAGCCAGTTCACGCGCCAACACGGCGCGCTGCACATTGCCGCCCGACAGCGTGCGGATGGCCGCGCGCTCGCCCTGGGACTTGACGCCGTATTCGGCGATCCAGGCGCGGGCACGCTCACGCAGCCGGCCCCAACGCACCCAGCCGCCGGTGGCCGCCGACGTGGCGAATGGCGATTCGTCGAACTGGCGCAGCCCCATGTTGTGCGACACGCTCAACTCGCCCACACAGGCGTTGTGCAGCGGCTCTTCGGGCAGGGCGCGCACCTTCAACCGGCGGTTCTGCGCACGGGTGGCGGCAAAGGGCTGGCCGGCCACCTGCACCTGGCCGCCCTCGCGCGGGCGCTGGCCGGTGAGCGACTGCATCAGCTCGCGCTGGCCGTTGCCCGAGACACCGGCCACGCCGACGATTTCGCCGGCACGCACGTCCAGGCTGAAGCCCTGTACCGCCGGCTCGCCCCGGTCGCCCATCACCTGCAGGCCGCTGATCGACAGATGCACCGCGCCAGGGTCGCGCTGCTCGCGTGTGAGTTGCGCCACCACCGCCTTGCCCTCGCCCACCATGGCCTGGGCCAGGTGTTGCGGCGTGGTGGCGGCCACCTCGGTGCTTTCCACCCGGGCGCCGCGGCGCAGCACGCTCACGTCGTCGGCATGCTCGGTCACCTCGCGGAACTTGTGGGTGATCAGGATGACCGAACAATCACCGGCATGCGCGCGCTGGCGCAGCGCACCCAGCACCTCATCGGCCTCTTGCGGTGTGAGCACCGAGGTGGGTTCGTCCAGGATCAGCAGGCGCGGCTTGAGGAAGAGCTGCTTGAGGATCTCGAGCTTCTGCTTCTCGCCGGCCGACAGGTCCAGCGGCGTGGCGTCCAGATCCAGCTGGAAGGGCGCGGTGGCGAGAAACGCCTTCAGCTCCGCGCGGGCGGTCTTCCAGTCGATCACCGCCGGGATGCGGCCACGCGCCAGCAGCAGGTTCTCGGCCACCGTCATGCCGGGCACCACGGTGAAGTGCTGGTAAACCATGCCGATGCCCAGATCACGCGCCACCACTGGCGAGTGGATGTCCTGCTCGCGGCCGTCGACCAGCACCGCGCCATCCTCGGGCCGGTAGTAGCCGACCACGCATTTCACGAAGGTGCTCTTGCCCGCACCGTTTTCGCCCAGCAGCGCGTGCACGGTGCCGGGTCGGATCTTCAGCGACACGCCATCCAGCGCGGTGAAGGCGCCAAAGCGCTTGGTGAGGTTGAAGGTTTCCAGCGTGAGGGCGTGCATGGCTCAGGCCTTCATCTCTCGACGAAAAACTTCCAAGGTGTGCGCCTTGACGCGCACGAACTCCGGGTCGGCCACCGCCTCGGGCAGGCGCGGGCGTGGCAGGTCGAAGGGCACGATCTCGGCGATGCGGGTGGGCCGGCGGGTCAGCAGCAGGATCTGGTCGGCCAGGAAGACGGCGTCTTCCAGGTCGTGGCTGACGATGACCATGGTGGTGCCGGTGGCCAGGTGGGCCTCCTGCAACTTGGCGCGGATGAACAGCGTCATCTCGAAATCCAGCGCCGAGAAGGGCTCGTCGAGAAACAGCACCTCGGGCCGCGTGGCCAGGCTGCGCATGATGCACACCGTCTGCATCTGCCCGCCCGACAACTCGTAGGGGTAGCGCTTCAGGTCGAAGCGGATCTCGAACAGCGCCACCAGTTCGTCCACGCGCGCCCTCACCGCAGCGGGCTTGAGCCCCTGGCGCTTGAGCGGGTAGGCAATGTTGTCCCAGGCCGTGAGCCAGGGAAACAGCGCATCGCGGTAGTTCTGGAACACGTAGCCGATCTGCGTGTCCTTGAGGCTCTTGCCGTCGAACAGGATCTCGCCCGCGTCGGGCGGCACCAGCCCGGCAATCATGTTCATCAGCGTCGACTTGCCGCAACCATTGGGGCCGAAGATCGAGACGATCTTGCCGCGCGGCAGGTCGAGGTTGAAGTTGCTGTACAGCGGGCTGCCGGCAAAGGCCTTGCTCAGGCCGCGCACGGTGACGTGCGTGGACGGTGCGGCGCGCAGCGTGAGCAGGGTGTCGGCGGCCTGCTGCTCGGCATCGGCCATCGCCGACTGTGCGATCGGGCCGCTCATGCTTTTCCGCTCCAGTGAATGAGCCGCTTCTCGGCCAGCAGGAAGAGCAGGTTCAGGCCATAGCCCAGCGCGCCGGTGACCAGGATGGAGCAGTACATCTCCTTCACATTGAAGACCTGCTGCGCGTCGATGATGCGGTGGCCCAACCCCGTCTCGCTGCCGATGAACATCTCGGCCACGATGACGATCACCAGCGCCATGCTCACCGCGCTGCGCAGGCCCACGAAGGTCTGCGCCAGGCTTTCCATCAGCAGCACGTCCTTGAACACATGCCACTTGCTGACGCCCATGATCTGCGCGGCCATCACCCGGGTCTTCTTGGCGTTCATCACACCGTAGGCGCTGTTGAACAGCACGATGAGCATGGCGCCGAAGCTGGCGATGGCGACCTTGTTGATGTCGGTGATGCCGAAGATCAGCAGGAACAGCGGGATCAGCGCCGAGCTGGGCGTGCTGCGGAAGAAGTCGATCAGGAACTCGACACTGCGGTAGGCGCCTTCGGCACTGCCCAGCACCACGCCCAGCGGCACGCCGATGGCCACCGCGATGGCAAACGAGGCCAGCGTGCGGTAGAGCGTGGACCACAGGTCGGGGTAGATGCTGCCGCTGGTGAACACGCCCACCAGGTGGACCAGCGTTTCGCCGGGCGGCGGCAGCAGCACGGCCTTCACCCAGTGGGCCGAGATCATCAGCTGCCACAGGGCCAGCAGCAGGATGGGCCCGATCAGCGGCAGCCAGCGCTTGTCGAGAAAGCGCATGGGATCAGCCGGTGTACAGCAACGACTTCACATCGACCTTCTTCGAGAAGATCTTGCGGTCGGAGAACACGTCGAAGAACTTCTGGAAGTGCTCGATGTCGGCCGGCTTGAACTCGTTGTACATCGTGAAGCCCGGCAACGGCACGGTCTTGACCAACGATTCGTCGATGGCGGTGAAGCCGTCCAGGTGGGTGCGCGACTCGTCGGGGTTCTTGCGCACCCAGTCCACCGCCTTGGCATAGGCGGCGATGTAGCGCCTGGCCAGCTCGGGCTTCTCTTTCAGGAAGACCGTCGTCACGCTGGCCGAGCCGCCAAACCACGGCGCGTCCGGGTTGCCCAACACGTACTTGCTGATGACGCCCACTTCCAGCACGCGGGTCAGACCCTTCAGCCGACCGGCGGTGCCGGTGGGCTCGAGCGTGTAGACGGCGTCGACCTGCCCGGCGGCCAGTGCCGGCACATGCTGGCCCACAGGCAGCTCGGTCACCGTCGGGTTGTTGATGCCGTTCTTCTCGAGGATGATCTTGGCCAGGGTCACGTTCTGGATGCCTGGGCCGCAGGCCACCTTCTTGCCGGCCAGTTCGGCAATGGCCTTGATGGGCGAATCCTTGGGCACCAGGATCTGGTCGAGCACCAGGCTGCGGTTGCTGGGGTTGCTGCAGATGATCTTGAACAGGTTGGGGCTGATCAGCTCGGCCAGGGCCAGCGCGGCCGAGGCGGTGCCATTGCCCGAGCCCTGGATGCGCCCGGCGATCATGGCTTCGGCCACCTGCTGGGCACTGGCGAACTTGGCGCCCTCCACCTGCAGGCCGGCCTCTTTGAAGATGCCGCGCTCCAAGCCCACGTACAGCGGCAGCCCCGCCGCGATGGGCCAGAAGCCGATCAGGATCTTGTCGTCGGCCGCCAGCGATTTGCGGGACAGCCCGATCAGCGCGGCCGAGCCCAGGCTGGCTTGCAGCAGGCGGCGGCGGGCACGGGAATGCAGTTGGGTCATGGGCGCTCCGGGGTTGTGGAATGCGGTGGCAAATGGGGCAGAGACAGCGTTGTCAAAGCGCCTGCAGCGCGGCAATGACCGCCGCGGAATCGGACACGGCGCCAAACACGCCGCCCTGCATCTCGATCATCTTCAGCGCGGCAGCGTGGTTGCCGGCATCGGTGGCACCGGTGCAGTCGCGCAGCAGCACGCACTCGAAGCCGCGGTCGTTGGCTTCGCGCATCGTCGTGTGCACGCACACATCGGTGGTGATGCCGGTGAGGATGAGGTTGCGCACGCCCAGGGTGCGCAGCAGCAGTTCCAGGTCGGTGGCGTAGAAGCAGCCCTTGCCCGGCTTGTCGATGATGGGCTCGCCGGCGAGGGGGACCAGCTCGGGGATGATGTCCCAGCCAGGTTCGCCGCGCACCAGGATGCGGCCGCAGGGGCCGACATCGCCGATGCCCGCGCCGATCTGCTGCGAGCGCCAGCGCTTGTTGGCCGGCAGGTCGCTCAGGTCGGGCCGGTGGCCCTCTCGGGTGTGGATCACGTGCAGGCCTGATCGGCGCGCTTCGGCCAGCAGGCGCTTCAAGGGCTCGATGGGCGCGCGGGTCAGCGACAGGTCATAGCCCATGGTGTCGACATAACCGCCCACGCCGCAGAAGTCGGTCTGCATGTCGATGATGAGCAGGGCCGTGTTGCGCGGCGTGAGCTGGCCGTCGTAGGGCCAGGCGTAGGGCGTGGAGGTGATAGTGGGCATGGCTCAGGCCGGCTTGCCGGGCAGGACAGACGAATCGGGCACGACGGGGTTGGGCTCGGCGCCGCGGTAACGGCGGGTGGGTGCCGCAAAGCCGCAAGGGGTGCCGTCGGTCACCTGCACCTGCGCCTCCCAGGGCCAGCGGAACTGGCCGGCCACCATGTCGTGCATGAAGGTGTAGGGGCAATCCATCGCACCGCCCGCCACGGCCACATAGCCGCGGTGCCACAGCTGGTAGGGGTTGTTCTCGACGCCCCAGCCGGCACGGGCCTCGCGCACCAGGTCGGGCCGCAGCTCGGCGCTGATGATCTCGTCGACGCGGCCACCGCCCTGGGCGATGACCGTTCCGTCGAAATTGCAGAACATGGCCTCGCCCATCGAGTCGAAGCTGCCGTCCGAGCCGCACAGGCAGACGCTGGCGGTGATGGCCAGGTTCTGGAAGGCGTTGGCCTGGTTGGTGATCTGCCAGGCGTGGCGGATGGGCGCCGTGTAGCCGGCCGTGCGCAGGATGACCTCGGCACCGCGGTAGGCGGCCTCGCGCGCCATCTCGGGAAACATGCCGTCGTGGCAGATGATCAGGCCCAGCTTCACGCCCTTGGGCCCCACGCACACCGGCACCCCCAGGTTGCCGGGCTCCCAGGGCTCGACCGGCACCCAGGGGTGCAGCTTGCGGTAGTACAGCTGGACGGCGCCCTGGTCGTCGATGATCAGGCCGGTGTTGTAGGGGTTGCCGTGCGGGTTGGCTTCCATGATCGAGAAGCAACCCCAGATGCGGTGCTGCACGCAGGCCGCCTGAAAGGCCGCCACCTCGGGGCCGTCGATGCGCACCATCAGCTCGGGCGCGGTGTTCATGCTCAGGCCATGCAGCGCGTACTCGGGGAACACCACCAGGTCCATCGTGCCCAGGTTGCGCCGGGCCTTGCCCACCAGGCTGCAGATGCGCTCGGTCTGCGCCGCCAGCTGGGCCGGCGTCTCGATCAGGGGCAGCTGCATCTGCACCAGGCCCATCACCACCCCTTGGGCCGATTTGTTGAGACCGCCGAGACCGCTCATCGTGAGACTCCGAGTTCCATGGGTGCGCCCTTGATCGCGCGCTTGGGTGAGCAAGTGGCCACCAGGATGGCCAGCGTCAGTGCGTAGGGCATCGCATTGAAGAGGTAGTAGCCGCCGCTGACGCCCACACTTTGCAGGGCCGGGCCGATGGCGCCGGCGCCGCCGAACAGCAGCGCCGCGCCCAGGCAGCGCCAGGGGCTCCAGCGCGCAAAGATGACCAGCGCCACGGCGATCAGGCCCTGGCCGCTGGACAGGCCTTCGTTCCAACTGCCGGGGTAGTACAGGCTCAAGGACGCCCCGCCCAGCCCGGCGATGAAGCCGCCCGCCGTGGTGGCTGCGATGCGCACGCCGTTGACCGAATAGCCCAGGGCCTTGGCCGCGTCACTGCTGTCACCGGCCATGCGCACCACCAGGCCCCAGCGCGTGTTGGCCAGGCCCCAGGCCAGCAGGCCCGCCAAGGCCACGCCAATGGGAAACAGCGCATTGATGGCCAGGGCGCTCTGCACGCCAGGCGTCGCGCTCCAGGCGCCCAGGCCGATGGACGGGATCTGCGGCGCCTGTGGCTGGATCAGCGGCTTGCCCAGGTAGAAGGCCAGGCCCGCGCCCAGCAGCATCAAGGCGATTCCGGTGGCGATGTCGGACACACGGTTCAAGGAGCACAGCAGGCCATGCAGCAGTGCGAGCGCGGCGCCACTCACACCCGCCAGCAGCACGCCAGCCCAAGGCGAGCCACTGAGGTAGGCGCCGCCAAAGCCCGCCATGGCGCTGAACACCAGCACGCCTTCCAGGCCCAGGTTGATGCGGCCGGATTTTTCGGTCAGGCACTCGCCCAGGCTGACGAAGAGAAAGGGCGTGCCCACCCGCACCGCGCCGCCCACGATGGCCAGCAGCAGATCAAGCCACTGATCAACGCTCATGCCGCACCGCCTTGCCGTGCAGGCGCCACCAGGCGCAGCCGGGCCATGCTCGGCACCGGCAACTGGAACAGCCGGCCGCGCAGAGCCTCGGCCGCCAGGATGAAGACGAAGGCAAAGCCTTGCAGCACCAGCACGCTGGCATCGGGCAGGCCAAGGCGCCGCTGCAGCAGGCTGCCCGCGGCTGCAAACCCGCCAAACAGCAGGGCCACCGGTGGAATGGCCCAAGGGTTGTGCCGCGCGACAAAGGACACCAGGATGCCGGTGTAGCCCAGCCCGGCGATCACCGAGGCATTGGCCGCCGTGTGCACCGCCGCCACCTCCACCGCGCCGGCCAGGCCGGCGCAGGCGCCGCCCAGCGCGCAGGCCGTGATGACCAAGCGGTCGGTCGGCAAGCCCACCAGGCGCGCGGTGCGCGCATTGCCGCCCACCACCCGCAGCGCAAAGCCAGAGGCGGTGAAGCTCAGCCACAGGCCCGCCGCCACGCACAACAGCACACCGATGACCAGGCCCCAATGCACATCACCCAGCAGGCTGTCAGCACTGATGGCGCCAATGCGCAGGCTCTCGGCCAGCGGATGTGTGCTGGGCTTGTTGAGGCTAGCCGGGTCGCGCATCGGGCCTTCGACGAAGTGCTTGAACAACGCGATGGCGATGTAGCCCAGCAGCAGGCTGGAGATGGTCTCGTTGACACCCCGCCACTGGCGCAGCGCCCCGGCCGCGGCCACCCACACCGCGCCCAGCAACGCGCCGGCGCACAGCACGGCCAGCGTGCCGGCACCGCCCGCCAGGCCCGGCAGCAAGTAGGGCAAGCCGGCGCAGCCCAGCGCGCCCAGCACCAGCGCGCCTTCGCCGCCGATCACCGTGAGACCGGCGCGCGCCGGCAAGGCCACGGCTAGCGCGGTAAGCATCAGGGGTGCTGCGCGCTGCAGCGTGTTCTGCCACGAGAAGGCATCGCCGAAGGCCCCGCGGAAAAGCAGCACCCAGGCTTCCACCGGGCTGCCACCGCCAAACCAGACGAAGAGCCCGAACACCCCCATCGCGGCGGCCAGGGCGCCGGCCGGCAACAGCAGGGCTTCGGCCGGTGCGTGCCAGGCACGGGGGCCGGCGCTCATGGCAAAGCGCCTTCGACGGGCGGGTCGATCAGGCTGACATGCGCGGCCACCACCTGCCAGCCCTGCGGCAGCCGGGCCCAAGTCTGGCTTTGCCGGCCGATCTTGGGGTTGCCCTCGCGCCGGAACTCGGTCATCGCGGTGGCGAAGTCGTTGCCGTAAGTGGTGATGACGGTGTTGACCAGGCTGCGCGCCAGGCCCTGCGATGGCCGTGCGGCGCGGAAGGCGCGTATCGCCTCGATGCCATGCAGGTTCTCCGCCGTGCCGTAGCGCACCGTGTGCGCGCTAGGCCAGAACAGGGCGTCCAGCACGTCGATGTGGTTGTTGACCAGCGCGTCTTCGTAACGCGCAAAGACGGCCACCACTTCGGCATGCACATCAGGCAGGTTGATGGCCAGAGCGCTCATGCCTGGGACCCCAACCTGGCCACCGGCGCGCTGCACAGGCCGGCCGATTCGAGGGCCGCGGCCACGCGCAGGCACAGGTCTTCGCGCCAGGGTGCGGCGATCAGCTGCACGCCGATGGGCAGGTGCGGGGCGGCGGGGTTCATGCCCCACAGCGGCACCGTCACCACCGGCAGGCCGATGCAGGAAATGGGCTGCGTCAGCAGGCCGAGGCTGGCCCGCGCGGGCAGGCGCTGGCCGTTGATGTCCAGCCACTCGGTGCCGATGGTGGGCGCGGTGCAGGGCGTGGCCGGCGCGATCAGCACATCCACCGTCTCGAAGGCCCGTGCCACGCGGCGGGCAAACCAGTGCCGCACGCGCTGGGCGCGCTGGCCCCAGGCCGCCGGCACCAGGGCATTGGCCAGGAAGCGGTCGCGCGTCATCGGATCGAAATCCATCGGGCGGCGGCGCAGGTCGTCCAGGTGCAGGGCACCGACTTCGCTGCAGGTGATCAGGAAGGCTGCGGCGCGGGCGCGCGCCACCTCGGGCAGCTCGACCAGGCGCGTGGTGCCCAGGGCCTGGGCCACCGCGTCGACCGCGGCCAGGGCTTCGGGCAGGGCTTGCCCGCGGAACCAGCCGCCGAGCACCGCCACACGCACGCCATCGGCCCCGTGCACCAGGCCGTCGGACACGCCTTCGATGTCACGCTGGGCGCAGGCCGGATCATCGGCATCGGGGCCTTGCATCACGTCGTAGGCCAGCGCCAGATCGCCCACGCTGCGGGCAAAGGGGCCGAGGTGGTCAAGGCTGGCCACGAAGGGGTAGCTGCCGGTGCGCGGCAAGCGGCCGAAGGTGGGCTTGAGCCCGAAGGTGCCGCACAGCGACGCCGGCACCCGGATCGAGCCATTGGTGTCGGACCCCAGCGACAGCGGCACCTGCCCGGCCGCCACGGCCGCGGCCGATCCGCCGGACGATCCGCCGCTGATGCGCGTCAGGTCGTGCGGGTTGCGGGTGGGGCCCTCGTGGCTGTTCTCGGTGGTGAAGCCGTAGGCGTACTCGTCCATGTTGAGCGCGGCCACCAGCACCGCGCCCTCGGCTTCGAGCCGGCGCACCAGCACCGCATCACGGTGCGCGGGCGGGGCGTCGCGTTCGATCTTCGAGCCGGCCAGCGTGCTCAGGCCCGCCACGTCGAACAGGTTCTTCACGGCAAAGGGCACGCCGGCCAGGCGCATGCGGGCACGGCGCGGGCTGGCGTCGACCGCCGCGGCGCGGCGCAGCGCACGCTCGGCCAGCACCGCCGTGCAGGCATTGACCTGCGGCTCGGTGGCGCCGATGCGGTCCAGGCTGGCCTGCACCGCCGCGCTGGCACTGAGGCTGCCGGCGCGCACCGCCTGGGCGATCTGCCGGGCGCTCATCGCGCATCCCCCTGCGGCACCACGGGCGTGAAGACGCTGCCCGACTCGTCCGCTGCAGTCAGCGGCAGGCCCTGCAGCAATTCAGCCATGCCGGCGGCCAGGCCGAAGTACATCGCCACGCCCGCCTTGGCCTGCGCCGGAATCTTCAGCTCGAGCGTGGCCGCCGCGGCGGTGATGTAGGCGCTGTGGTCCATGGCGGGCTCCCCGTGGCGGCGGCGCTCAGGCCTTGCCGATCACGCCTTCGACCAGGTAGTTCATGCCCTCGAGCTCGAGGTCGGTCTGCTTGAAGGCCTTGCCCTTGGGAATGACGACCTTGCCGGTGTTGTCCTTCAACTCGCCGGCAAAGATGTCGAAGCTGCCGGCCATCATCTTGGCGCGCACGGCTTCAGCGTTCTTGCGCGCCCCTTCACTGACCATCGCGCCGTAGGGCGAGCTCTTGACGAAGCCTTCCTTCAGGCCGCCGCGCACAAAGTTGGGATGCGGCTTGCCGGTCTGCGCGGCATCGATGATGGTCTTGTAGGCGGTGAGCCAGTTCCACTCGGCGCCGGTGAGGTAGGCCTGTGGCGCCAGCTTGGCCTGGCTGGCGTGGTAGCCGCAGACGAACTTGACGCGCTTGGCCGCCGTCTCGACGATGACCTTGGGGCCGTCCACGTGCATGGTGAACACATCGATGCCCTGGTCGGCCAGGCTGTTGGTGGCCTCGGCTTCTTTGACCGGCATGCTCCAGTCGCCGGTGAAGATCACCGTGGTGGTGATGTCGGGGTGCACCGAGCGTGCGCCCATGGTGAAGGCGTTGATGTTGCGCAGCACCTGCGGGATGGGCTTGGCCGCCACGAAGCCCAGCTTCTTGCTCTTGGTGGCGTGGCCGGCGATCACGCCGTTGAGGTACTGGCCTTCATCGATGTAGCCGAAGAAGCTGCCGGTGTTGTCAGGGTGCTTGCCCTTGGTCCACATGCCGCCGCAGTGGGCGAAGCGCACCCCGGGGTTCTTGCCCGCCACGGCCAGCATGTGCGGTTCGAAGTAGCCAAAGCTGGTGGGGAACAGCAGCGTGGCGCCGTCCTGGGCGATCATGCCCTGCATGGTCTTCTGCACCGCGTTGGTCTCGGGCACGTTCTCTTCCTCGACCACCTTGATGCCAGGCATCTTCTTGACCAGGGCCACGTTCTCGGCGTGGGCCTGGTTGTAGCCGTAGTCGTCGCGCGGGCCGACGTAGATGAAGCCGACGCTCAGCGGCTTCTGGGCCAGCGCCCAGGGCGCCGCGCCTGCGGCGGTCAGCGCGCCCGCGCTCTTGATCCAGTCTCGGCGATTCCAGTGGGCGGTCGACATCGGTGTTCACTCCTGCGTGGGTGGCCGTTCATCGGCCGGGTTGGCGAAGGCGCACACCAGTTGGCAAACTGGTGTTCATGCCGGTATACAAGCAAGCCATGGGCCAGCCTGAACTGGCCGGTGCCCGCTGGCAACCAGGCGCCGTGGGTGGCCCCGCAAGCACCGGCGGCGTGCAGCCGCGACATCGGCCGCACTGCAAGCGTGCAGCGCGGTGCGGCTGCCGTCCGCATTGGTGCGCAGCGGTCAGCCCGGGGCTTTGGGGCATCATTCCGCTCATGCCCCACCTCCACGTTCCGTGCCCGCCACCTGGCCGTGCCCATCCGGGCTACGCGGCATGAGCGTCTTCCTCTTCAAGCGACTGTTCACCTTCCTGGCCACGCTGGCGGTGGCGTCGGTGCTGGTGTTCGCGGTGCTCGAGCTGCTGCCCGGCAACGTGGCCCAGGTGATGCTGGGCGAAACCGCCACGCCCGAATCCATCGCCTCGCTGGAGAAAAAACTGGGCCTGGACCGCCCGCCGCTGCAGCGCTATGCGCAATGGGTGGGCGGGCTGCTGCAGGGCCGCACGGCCAACAGCTTCTCGTACGACACGCCCACGGCCGAGCTGATCGCCGAGCGCCTGCGCGTGACCGTACCGCTGGGCCTGCTGGCCATGGTGCTGACCACAGTGCTGGCGCTGACGCTGGGCATCTACGCCGCGTCGCGCCACAACCGGCTGGGTGATGTGGGCGTGATGGCGCTCAGCCAGGTGGGCATCGCCATCCCCAGCTTCTGGTTCGCCATCCTGCTGATCCTGCTGTTTGCGGTGGAGTTGCAGTGGGTCAGCGCGGGCGGCTTTCCGGGCTGGACCGCCGATGAAGGCGGCGGTGTGCTCGATGGCCTGAAGGCGCTGGTGCTGCCGGCCATCGCCCTGGCCCTGGTGCAGGCGGCCATCCTGGCGCGGGTCACCCGCTCGGCCGTGCTGGAGGTGATGCGCGAGGACTTTGTGCGCACCGCCCGCGCCAAGGGCCTGACGCGGCGCCAGACGCTGTGGCGCCACGTGCTGCGCAACGCCATGATCCCGGTGCTCACCATCATGGGCCTGCAGTTCGCCAACCTGGTCACCGGCACCATCGTGGTCGAAAACGTGTTCGTGCTGCCCGGCATCGGCCGGCTGGTCTTCCAGGCGATTGCCAACCGCGACCTGGTGGTGGTGCGCGATGTCGTGATGCTGTTGGTGGCCGTTGTGGTGGTGGTCAACTTCTGCGTGGATGTGCTCTATGCGATGGTCGACCCGCGCCTGAAAGCCAGTGATGCCTAGCGCCCCCCCGAAGCGTCCTGCGGCCGCCTCCCCCTCAGGTGGGCGGCCCCAGCGGCCCGGCCAAGCCGCTTCCGCAGCGTCTGCTGGCTTGCCGCAGCGCGCAGCACGCCACCCCAGTTTCCTGATCGGCGCGGCGCTGTCGGCACTGCTGGTGTTGGCGGCGCTGCTCAGCCTGTTCTGGGCGCCCAACCCGCCGGCCGAGATCGACATCCCCAACAAGCTGGCCGCGCCCAGCGCCGCGCACTGGCTGGGCACCGACAGCCTGGGCCGCGACATCGCCAGCCAGTTGCTGGTGGGTGCGCAAAACTCCATCGTCGTGGGCGTGATCGCCGTGGGCATCGGCCTGGGGCTGGGCGTGCTGCTGGGCTGCCTGGCTGCCGCGCGCCGCGGCTGGGTCGAAGAAGCGGTGATGCGCGCCGCCGACTTCACCTTCGCCTTTCCGGCGCTGCTGTCGGCCATCATGCTGGGCGCCATCTACGGCCCTGGGCTGATGACCGGCATCCTGGCCATCGGGATCTTCAACATCCCGGTGTTTGCGCGCATCACCCGGGGTGCTGCGCAGGCCGTGTGGGCACGTGAATACGTGCTGGCCGCGCGCGCTGCCGGCTTCGGGCCGCTGCGCATCACGCTCGACCATGTGCTGCCCAACATCGCCAGCGTGCTGATCGTGCAGGCCACCATCTCGTTTGCCACCGCCATCCTGGCCGAGGCGGCGCTCAGCTACCTGGGCTTGGGCACGCAGCCACCACAACCCAGTTGGGGCCGCATGCTCAACGAGGCGCAGACCATGCTGTTCCAGGCGCCGCTGCTGGCGGTGTATCCGGGCCTGGCCATCGCCCTGAGCGTGCTGGGCCTGAACCTGATGGGCGACGGCCTGCGCGACCTGCTCGACCCCAAACTGGCACGGCGTCGCTGAATTCTGGACCGCAGCGTACAATCGTGGGTTCGGCGCGTTGCGCGCCACCCCCATTGCCATCCTTTTTCCACCACACCAGGTCGACACCCAGCGGGCCGATTCTGTTTGAGTTTTCCGGAGATCCCCGCCCCATGGCCAAGGAAGAACTGATCGAGATGCAGGGCAAGGTGACCGAA
Source organism: Burkholderiaceae bacterium (assembly GCA_031411195.1). Taxonomy (GTDB): domain Bacteria; phylum Pseudomonadota; class Gammaproteobacteria; order Burkholderiales; family Burkholderiaceae_C; genus Pseudaquabacterium. The sequence continues at coordinate 20,340 of JANOAQ010000002.1, forward strand.
GTCCTGCCTGATTCGCGTTACCGCGTCACGCTGGACAACGGCCATGTGCTGATCGCCTACACCTCGGGCAAGATGCGCAAGCACCACATCCGCATTCTGGCCGGTGATGCCGTCTCACTCGAACTGTCGGCCTACGACCTGAGCAAGGGCCGCATCACTTTCCGCCACATCGAGCGTCGCGGCCCCGGCCCCGACCAGCAGCGCGGCGCACGCTGACAGCAGCGGCGGGCCTGCCTGGCCCGCCACCATGGCCCGCCTGCCGGGCCAACCAGCGGGCCCACCCGCACGTCGGGTCAGTTCGAGCGCCAAGCCAGCGCCACCGACGCGCTGTAGCCGGTTTTCTGGCGCGTCAGCGGGCTGTCGGCCGCCTGGCCCAGCAACTGCGAGGCCGCCACACCTCCCCACAGCACCCACCGACCGCCCAAGGGCTGGCGCAAGCCCAGGCCGGCATGCGCATCGCGCAGGCCTGCACCAGGGCCATACGCCGTCCGCCCCGTGGCTTGTGCCACCTCCGGTGCGATGCCGAAGTAAGTCCGCATGTGCTGCCCATCGGCCCAGGTGAGGCCCGCACTGGCCGAAGCTTCCAGGCCCGGCATCACGGCCCAGCTGTAGACCAGGCCGGTGTTGGCCAGCCCACCACCGCCGCGCCCCAGCAGATCCTGCGAGTAGCCCAACTGCCCCAACCAACCCGGGCCCAGATTGCCGCCCAGATCACGGCTGGCGTACACCCGCGCGCGCAGGGTGCGGCGCACGTCGGGCAGGCCCGACAGGGCCACGTCATCGCTCGACGCGCGGCCGGTGTCAAAGCGCAGTGCGGCGCCCACTTTCCAGGTGGGTGAATCGATCAGGTCGGCGCTGGCGCCCGAGCCAGCGTCGCCCGGCGCCGCCAGCAGACCCGAGGCCCGCGCGCCACTGAGGCGAAAACGCCCGTAACGCACGCTCCACAGCGGGCGCAGCTTTACCTCCTGGCCACCACTGCCGATGTAGGTAGGCGCGGCCAGCACGGCCGCGCCCAGGGCGTAGGAGAAGCGGGCTTCACCAGCAGGCGCTTCAGTCGGCCCGTCGTCAGCACGGGCGGGCGTGGCCAACAGCACGGCAGAGGCCGCCAGATTGGCGAGTGTGGCCAACATGGCCAATGCAGCCAGGTCGAACCCGGCCGCCGGGTTGGTGTTGCGGGTGAGGGGCATGCGGGTTCCGGTGTGGCGCTGGCCGGGTGGGGGCCAGCAGGGGTGGTGCAGTGTCGCCGCAGCGGCTGATGGCCGGCTTGAGCGCAGCCCTCCTTGCCGCACAATCGGCGCATGCCCGCCAATGTCGAAATCAAGGCCCGCATCGCCAGCGTCGATGCCCTGCTGCCGCTGGCCCGCGCGCTCAGCGACGGTGACCATCCGCAGCTCATCCACCAGGACGACACTTTCTTCACCGTGCCGCACGGTCGGCTCAAGCTGCGGGTCTTCGGTGACGGCACCGGCGAGCTGATCCACTACCATCGCGCCGATGCCGATGGCCCCAAGCTGTCGGATTACGTGCTGGCCCCGGTGCCCGAGCCCGAGAGCCTGCGCGAGGCGCTGAGGCGCGCCTGCGGCCTGCTGGGCCGGGTCAAGAAAGAGCGCATCCTGGTGTTGGTCGGTGCCACCCGCATCCACCTGGACCGGGTGGAGGGCCTGGGCGAATTCCTTGAACTGGAAGTGACCCTGGCCGAAGGCCAGACCGAAGCCGAAGGCACCGCCATCGCCCACGACCTGATGGCCCAGCTGGGCGTGCAGCCGGCCGATCTGGTCAGCGGCGCTTACCTCGACCTGCTGCGCGCTGGCGCACCCTCAGCCGGCGAATGAGCGAGGCCTTGCTGCTGGACGTGCAGGGCCTGCGCGTCAGCCTGAACACCCCACGTGGGCCGGCCGAGGCGCTGCGGGGTGTGTCTTTCCAACTGGCGCGCGGCCAGACGCTGGGCCTGATCGGCGAGTCGGGCTGCGGCAAGAGCATCACCGCCCTGGCCCTGATGGGTTTGTTGCCCGAAGGTGCGGCGGTGTCGGGCTCGATCCGCTTCGACGGACGCGAGTTGCTGGGTCTGCCCGAAGACGACTGGTGCCGCCTGCGTGGCAACCGGCTGGCCATGGTGTTCCAGGAACCGATGAGTGCGCTCAACCCGCTGCACCCCATCGGCCGGCAGATCGCCGAATCGCTGCGCCTGCACAAGGGCCTGGACGCGGGCGCTGCCCGGGCCGAAGCCCTGCGCCTGCTCGACCGGGTGCAGTTGCCGCAGGCCGCGCGCCGCCTGGACGCC
>JANOAQ010000003.1:0-8802 GCA_031411195.1 Burkholderiaceae bacterium
CGGCATCTTCGGCCCCGAGGGCCACCCGATGAGCCGCCCGCCGGCGGTGGAGGCTGAAGCCGCCCAGCGCGCCATTGCCATCGCCGATGTGCTGAACGTGCCGATCTACGTGGTGCATGTGTCGTGTGCCGAAAGCGCCGACGCCATCGCCCGCGCCCGCGCCCGTGGCCAGCGGGTGTATGGCGAAGTGCTGGCCGGCCACCTGGTGGTGGACGACAGCGTCTACCGCGACCCCGATTTCGCGAAGGCGGCTGCCCATGTGATGAGCCCGCCCTTCCGCCCGGCCGGCCACGGCCAGATGCTGTGGCGCGGGCTTCAATCGGGCAGCCTGCACACCACCGCCACCGACCATTGCACCTTCTGCGCCGAGCAGAAGGCCGCCGGCAAGGCCGACTTCAGCCTCATCCCCAACGGCTGCGGCGGCGTGGAAGAACGCCTGGCCGTGTTGTGGCACGAGGGCGTGAACACCGGCCGCCTGACGCCCAGCGAGTTTGTCGCCATCACCTCGACCAACGCGGCCCGGCTGTTCAACCTGTACCCACGCAAAGGCCTGATCGCCGAAGGCGCCGACGCCGACATCGTGCTGTGGGACCCGGCCGCCACGCAAACCCTGTCGGTCACCACCCAGCACAGCCTGGGCGACTACAACATCTTCGAAGGCAAGGTGGTGCGCGGCAAGGCCACCCACACGCTGACGCATGGCCACCTCGCCTGGGCCGATGGCGATTTGCGCGCGGTACGCGGCGCCGGCCAGTACCTCAAGCGCCCGCCCTTTGCGCCGCAGTTCGCGCCGCTGGCGCGCAAGGCCGAGTTGGAGCTGCCCACGCCGGTAGCCCGTTGAATCTGCGAACGCCCAGGAGCACCCCATGGACATGAAGACTACCCCGCTGCCCGAGAAGATCGCCGGCCTGCGCATCAATGGCGAGCGTCTGTGGGCCAGCCTGATGGAGCTGGCCCGGATCGGCGCCACCCCCAAGGGCGGCGTCTGCCGCTTGACGCTGACCGACCAGGACAAACAAGGCCGCGACCTGGTGAGCCGCTGGGCCACCGAGGCCGGCATGTCGATCACCATCGACAAGATCGGGAATGGCTTTTTAAGGCGACAGGGGCGCAACAACGACCTGCCACCGGTGATGACCGGCAGCCACATCGACACCCAACCCACCGGCGGCAAGTTCGACGGCAACTACGGCGTGCTGGCCGGCCTGGAGGTGGTGCGCACCCTCAACGACGCGGGCATCACCACCGAGGCCCCGATCGAGGTGGCGTGGTGGACCAATGAAGAAGGCTCGCGCTTCGTGCCGGTGATGATGGGCTCGGGCGTGTTCGCCAAGGCCTTCACCCTTGAACACGCCTACGCCGCCACCGACACCGAAGGCAAGACGGTCAAGGGCGAGCTCGAACGCATCGGCTACATCGGCACCGAAGAGCCGGGCGACCACCCGATCGGCAGTTACTTCGAAACCCACATCGAGCAGGGCCCGGTGCTGGAAGACCACGACACCACCATCGGCGTGGTGACGGGCGTGCTGGGCATCCGCTGGTACGACTGTGTCGTCACCGGCATGGAAGCCCACGCCGGCCCTACACCCATGCACCTGCGCAAGGATGCGTTGCAGGTGGCCGCCGCGCTGATGCAGGAGGTGGTGGCCTGCGCCCACCGCCACCCGCAGGCCGATGGGCAGAACCACGGCCGGGGCACCGTGGGCATGGTGGCCGTGCACCCCAACAGCCGCAACGTGATCCCCGGCCGGGTGAAGTTCAGCATCGACCTGCGCAACTCGACGGATGCCCTGTGCGACGCCATGGACGCCGACATCCGGGCCGTGGCCGCCAGGCTCAGCGCCGAAAGCGGCCTGCCGATCGAGATCACGCCGGTCAGCCACTACCCGGCGCAGGTCTTCCACCCCGATTGCGTGAGCGCCGTGGGCCGCGCGGCCGAAAAGCTGGGTTACAGCCACATGCCGGCCGTCAGCGGCGCCGGGCACGATGCCGTCTACATGGCGCGCCTGGCCCCGGCCGGCATGATCTTCATCCCCTGCAAGGACGGCATCAGCCACAACGAGATCGAAGACGCCCAGCCCGCGCACATCACCGCCGGCTGCAATGTGCTGCTGCACGCCATGCTGGAGCGGGCGGGCGTGGTCAGCGGCTGAACAAGCCTTGCGCTGCCGCTGCGCAGCGAGCCGGCCAGCCTCAACGGCGCCTTCGGGCGCCGTTGTCCATTGGTGCACGGCATTTGCCCGCTACCGGTGGTTTTTCACTCAAGCGCGGCGCAATCGCTCCGATACACCGATCACACCGGTCGAGCCGCCTGCACGCCCGGTACCTGATCTGGATCAATTCCAGGCCTCTGACCACGATCCACCGCGACGGAGTTCACGATGCAACACCCCACGTTCAAGGCTTTGCTGGGCCTGTCCCTGGTCGCGATGGCGACGGGCGCACACGCCACCGACGGCCTGACCGCCACCGAGGTCAAGATTGGCATGGTCAATGTGCAGACCGGCCCGGCCTCTGGTCTGGGCAAGGGCATGCGCTACGGCGCAGAAGCCTTGTTCAAGTCGGTCAACGGCAAAGGCGGTGTGCATGGTCGCAAGATCAACATGGTGGTGGGCGACGACGGTTACGAGCCCGACAAGGCCATCGACGAAACGCTCAAGATGATCGAGCAGCACAAGGTGTTTTCGTTGTTCGGCTATGTGGGCACGCCCACGGCCAACGCGGTGCTGCCCATCGTCAAGGAGATGGACGTGCCGCTGGTCGGCGCCTTTACCGGCGCCATGAGCCTGCGCCAGCCGGTGACGCAGCAGGTTTTCAATGTGCGCGCCAGCTACGACGACGAAGCCGAGACGCTGGTGGCCCACTTCATCGCCAAGGGTGCCAAGAGCGTGGCCGTGTTCTACCAGGACGACGGCTTTGGCAGCGCCGTGCTGTCGGGCACCGACAAGGCACTGAAGAAGCGCAACATGGCCATTGCCGCCAAGGGCACCTTCCAGCGCAACACCCTGGCCATCAAGACCGGTCTGGCCGCCATGCTCGATGCCAAGCCCGATGCCATCGTGATGGTGGGCACCTATGCGCCGCTGGCCGCCTTCATCAAGGAGGCGCGCATGGCGGGCCTCAAGTCGCAACTGGCCACCGTGTCCTTCGTGGGCACCGACAACCTGGTCAGCGAGGTGGGCAAGGACGGCGACGGCGTGTTCATCAGCCAGGTGGTGCCCTTCCCCGATGACAACGACCTGCCCATCCAGCGCGAGTGCCGCGAAGCCGTGGCCGCATACGGCAGCGAGAAGCTGGGCTTCGTCAACTTCGAGGGCTGCATCACCGCCAAGGTGATGGTGGCCGCGCTGGAGCGGGCCGGCAAGGCGCCAGGCCGCGCCGAACTGGTTTCAGCCCTGGAGGGCATGCAGGGGCTGGACATCGGCGGCCTGAAACTGAGCTTCGGCGCAAGCAACCACCAGGCCCTATCAGACGTGTTTCTCACCCAGATCCAGAACGGCAAGATCACCAAGATCCGCTGATCGCCGCCGTCGACCGCCCATTCACCGCAGACTGCCATTCCATGAAGATTTCCCATCGCCTGTTGGCCCTGTCGGCCTTCTCGGCAGCCGGCCTCGTGTGCGTGGCGGGCGTGAGCTACTTGGCAGTGACCTCCATTCAGACCGATCTGAGAAGCCTCACCTCACAGACGGGCCCGATGCAGACCAAGACCTACGAGCTGCAGGAGCGCACCGAGAGGGCACTGGGCCGCCTGCTCAAGCTGAGCATGGCGCGCAACAAGACCGAGGCCGAGCAGGCCCGGGCGGCGGTGGATGCCGACCTTTTGGCCATCGACCAGTTGCGCTCGGCCTTGAAGGCACTCGACCCGCAGGCCAGGGCTGACGCGGTGGACTTTCACGCCCCGCTGGGCGAGATCGGCAAGGCGGTCGACAAGCGCCTGGCCGACACTGCCGCCTACAGCCACGAAACGGAAAGCGCGCGCGCCGCGCTGTTGAAGGCCGAAACCGCCGTGGGCGTCACCCGTACCGCCGTCAAGCAGATCGGCGTGGACGCCGGCAAGGCGGCAGACACCGCGCAAGACACCAACCGTCGCCTGGCCAGCACCATGAAACTGGTGCTGTCGGCCCAGTCACGGCTGAAGGAAGTGGCCATCATCGTCAGCGAGGTCGACACGGTGAGCAACCGCTTTCGGCTCAACCCGGTGAAGGACAAGCTCAAGAGCGCAGTGGACGGCATGCAGCGACTGGCCGCCGAGCCCGGCGGTGAAGAGGCGCTGAAGGAAGTACGCCTGTTGGCCACCGGCTTGTCGGACACCTTCAACAAGGACGGCACCGGCCTGCTGGCCCTGCGTGCGGCCGTGCTGGCCAACAAGCCCGAGGCGGCCGATGCCTATGCCAAACAGCGCAAGGCCGTGCTCGACCCGCTGGAGGTGCAGAGCAACAAGCTCAACCTCGTGCTGGACAACACCGAGGTGCAGGCCGCCAAGCAGCGGCAGGCTCTCGAAGCGGCATTGCGCCTGCGCAACGAGCCCGGCGGCGTGGTGGTGATGAGCGAAGAGGTGTCGCTGGCCATCCGCGACATGGTGGGCAGCCTGCGCCTGCTGATGCTGGCCGCCAGCGACAAGGAGACCGTTACCGCCCAGGCCGACCTGAAGTCCCTGGCCAAGCAGTTGGGCGACAACATGGCCACCATGCGCGCCGGACTGCTGAAGATGGGCCGCCCGCCCTTGGCGGGGCAGGTGGACACGGCCATCGCCGCGATGGCCAGCGTCGCTGGCTCGATCGACAAGGTGGCCGCTGCCAAGCGCAGCTTGCTGGGCAGCGAAGCGGTGATGGCCGCCCAGCTCGACAAGCTCAAGGAGACGGCCCAGAGGCAGGCCAGCCTGGGCGAGCAGCAGGTCAAGACCATGGCGGCGCGCCAGACCGAGGTGACGGCCGCCGTGGACGCGCGCGTGCAATCATCGCTGGCACTCATCCTGGGCATCGCGCTGGCCATCATCGTGGTCAGCGCAGTCATCAGCTGGCGCACGGTGCGCACGGTCACCCGCCGGCTGGACGACGCCGTTCTGGTGGCCGAGGCCGTGGCCCAGGGCCACTTGAGCGCCGTGCCCGTGGTGACCGGCAACGACGAGACTGCCCGCCTGATGGGCGCCTTGGGCCGCATGGTGAACACACTTCAAGGCATCGTGGGCGACATCCGGGAGGCCGCCGAGCAGATCAACTTCGGCAGCGGCGAGATCAGCCGCGGCAATGAAGACCTGAGCAACCGCACCGAGCAACAGGCCTCGCAACTGCAGCAGACGGCTTCCTCGGTGGAAGAGCTGACGGCCACCGTTCGACAGAACGCCGACTCAGCCCGCAGCGCCAACCGCCTGGCCGCCGAAGCCAGCACCGTGGCCGCAGAAGGCGGCACGCTGGTAGGCCAGGTGGTGCACACCATGGCCGATATCGAGCATTCGTCCAAGCAGATTGGCGAGATCGTCGGCGTGATCGACGGCATTGCCTTCCAGACCAACATCCTGGCCCTGAACGCCGCCGTGGAGGCCGCCCGCGCTGGCGAGCATGGCCGCGGCTTTGCGGTGGTGGCTTCGGAGGTCAGGGCGCTGGCGAAAAAGAGCGCCGAGGCCGCTCGCCAGGTCAAGGCCATCGTGGACGACAGCGTTGGCAAGATCACGGCCGGCTCGGGCCAGGTGCGCCATGCAGGCGACACGATGCAAGGCATCGTCGGACAGGTGCAGCGGGTGACCGTGCTGATCGCCGAGATCGCACGCGCCAGCGAGGAGCAGGCCGACTCCATCGGCCTGGTGGGTGCGGCGGTGAGCCAGCTCGACAACCTGACGCAACAGAACGCCGCGCTGGCCGAGCAAGGCACGGCGGCAGCGGGCAGCCTGCGTGATCAGGCCGAAGGTTTGCGGCAGGCCATCTCGGCCTTCAAGCTGCCGCAGGCCGTGGCCTGACGACGCGGCGGCCCGGCCGATCGATCACATTCAGACCATGCCGCGCAGCGCCTCGGGCGTGCCGGCGTTGTCGGCAATGTACTGGCGGATGATGTCGGCGAAGTTGGCCTCGGGCAGCAGTCCCAGCGCGGCGGCGCGGTCGGCACGTGCGGCGGACGGCCAGTTGGCCACGATGCCGGCGATGCGCTCGTCCCGCTCGAAACGCACCCGCGCGCGCACGGCCGGGCCGGCCACTTCTTCCAGCGCGGCCAGCATCTGGGCGACGGTGACATTCAGGCCCGGCAGGTTCAGCGCGGTGCGGCCGCCATAGGCCTCGCGGCTGGCTTCGTAGACGGCGATCAGGCCTTCGACCGTGCGCTGCGGGCTGCTCACCGGGTGGCTGACCTCGGGCGCCACGGGGCAGACCGATTCCACCCCCGCCAGCGGCTCGCGGATGATGCCGCTGAAGAAGGACGAGGCCGCGCCGTTGGGTTTGCCGGGCCGCACGGTGACGGTCATCAGCCGCGCGCTGCGGCCGTCGATGTAGCCCTTGCGGGTGTAGTCGGCCACCAGGTGCTCGCAGATGTGCTTCTGGATGCCGTAACTCGTCTGCGGCGTCGGCAGGGTGGTGTCGGTGACGGTGGCGGGCAGCGGCACGGCCGCATCGGGCCCGAACACCGCCACCGAGCTGCTGAACACCAGCTTGGCCATCGGGGCGCCGCCGTTCACCCGGTGGCGCAGGGCGTCGAGCAGGGCGCGGGTGCTGTCCAGGTTGCTGCGCAAGCCCAGGTCGAAATCAGCCTCGCATTCACCCGACACCGCCGAGGCCAGGTGGAACACGCCATCGAAGGCCTCATCCCGCAGGCCTTCACAGTGCGACAGCAGCGGGCCCGTGCGTGCTTCGACGCGCGCATCGGCCAGCAGTTCGGCCCGCGCCGGCGCCTGGTCGGCCAGCACGATGCGGCTGATGGTGCGGCCATCGAGCGTGCCGCGTTGCAGCAGGGTGCGCGCCAGGCGGGCACCCACGAAGCCGGCGCCGCCGGTGATGAGGATCTTCATGGTGATCGATCGAAGTGGAGGGTGGGGAAATCAGCGCGCCGCCGGTGCCGGGCTGCGGCCCTTCAGGCGGGGCGCGGGCACGGCCAGTGACGGCAGCTTGCGCCGTGAATTGAGCACCGCCTCGATGTCTTCACCCGCGCCGTCGATCAGCACCAGGATGGCCAGCTCGGCCTTGACCGGGTTGCGGGCGATCACCGCATCGAGCACGGCACGGTGCAGCGGCAACGATTGCGCCGGGCCGTCGGGCCGGGCGGTGGACAGCTCGAAAGCCGTGCGCAGCAGCGCGCCCAGAGCCTTGCTCATCTGGATCACCATGCGGTTGTGGCAGGCGCGCAGCAGGCCCTGGTGAAAGCGCAGGTCGTGGGTGACGTAATCACCGCCGTGGTCGATGGCCGCCTTCATGCCGGCATAGGCGGCTTCGATGTCGGCGATGTCATCGGACGTGGCGCGCTCGGCGGCCAGGCGCACGGCGGCGGGCTCGACCACGCGACGCAGCTCTTGCAGATCACGCAGGAACTCTCGGGTGAAGCCGATCTTGCTCTTCCAGACCACCACATCGGGGTCGAACCAGTTCCAGTGCTCTTCGGGCAGCACGCGGGTGCCCAGCTTGGGGCCGGTGATCAGGAGGCCCTTGGCCACCAGGCTTTTCACCGCCTCGCGCACCACCGTGCGGCTGACGCCGAGTGCTTCGCACAGCATCGGCTCGGGCGGGATGGACACGCCCACCGGGTAGCGGCCGCTGACGATGTCTTCGCCCAGCACATCCACCGTGTTGCCGTGAACGTTCTTGATCATGACTTCAGACTTCAGCCCCGCACGAACAAGGTGACGAGCGGATCGGGCCCGACCTGCCGGCTCCAGTGGCCGTGCACCGTTGCATCGAAGGTGGCGCCGGCCGGCAGCGTGTCGGCCGAATAGAAGTGCTGGCCCGGGCCGAACACGCGTGAACTGCCGTCTTGCAGGCCGATCTGCATCTGCCCGCCCAGGATGAACACCCACTGCGCATCACCGGTGCAGTGGAACTCGCTGCGAAAACCCACCGGGCTGTGGCGCAGTTGGTAGCCGCCACTGGGCAACAGCGGCGACAGCAGGGCCGCCGGTTTGCCTTCGCTCAGCGCGATGGGCGCTTCGCGAAAGCGCGCGCGGCCGTCGGCGTCGGTGAACAGGGTGGTCTGCAGGAAGGTGGCGGTCATGGGGATCAGAGGCTTGCCGTCACGCCGCCATCGACATACAGGATGTGGCCGTTGACGAAGCGGCTGGCGTCGCTGGCCAAAAACACGGCGGCGGGGGCCAGGTCGTCCACCTCGCCCCAGCGGCGGCTGGGCGTGCGGTTGATCAACCAGCCGCTGAAGGCTTCGTCGGCAACCAGCTTTTCGGTCAGCTCGGTCTTGAAATAGCCCGGGCCGATGCCGTTGACATTGATGCCGAGCGGCCCGAGGTCGATGGCCATGCCCTTGGTCAGCATCTTCACCGCGCCCTTGCTGGCGGTGTAGACGACCGTGCCGGGCCGGCCGAGTTCGCTCATCACCGAGCAGATGTTGATGATGCGGCCGCGCTGGCGCGTGACCATGTGCTTCGCGACGGCCTGGCCGACCTGGAAGATGCTGTCGACGTTGGTGCGCATCACGGTGTCCCAGTCGGCGGCTGACAATTCGTGGAACGGGCCGCGGCGGGTCAGCCCGGCGTTGTTGACGAGCACGTCGATCGGGCCGATCTCGGTCTCGATCGACGCAATGCCGGCGTCGACCTCTGCGCGTGTGGTCACGTCGAACGCGCGCGATTCGATCTGCAGGCCCTCGGCAGCG
>JANOAQ010000004.1:0-23819 GCA_031411195.1 Burkholderiaceae bacterium
TACAAGCTTTTCAAGGCCGATGGCACGCCGCTGCGCGCCGCCATCACTGCCACCTTCGTCGATGCGGTGCAAGACCAGACCCGCGTGGCCCTGGCCCAGGATTCATCGCCCGACCTGACCCACGTGCGGGTGCTGCGCGCCGGTGAAACCCTGGCCAGCCTGTGCCAGCAGATCTATGGCGACGCCACCCTCTACCTGAAAGTGGCCCGCGCCAACCAGCTCGACAGCGTGCGGCGGGTGCCCGCCGGCACTCGGGTGCGCTTTCCGCCCCTGCAAAAGTAGGCCGCCACCATGCCCGCCGAGCGCACCCTGCCCACCGCTGCCGAGCACCGCGAGTTCACCGTCAAGGTGGACGGCCAGCCGGTGCCCAAAGAGCATGCGATGCAGGCCGCCAGCATCATCTCGGCCGTGAACCGCATCGCGTCGGCGCGGTTCACCTATGTGGATGGCGCAGCCGGCGAAGGTGACTTTCCGCTCAGCAACCTCGATCTGTTCAAGCCCGGCGCCAGCGTCGAGATCCTGGCCGGCGCGGGGGGTGACCCGGCCCTGGTCTTCAAGGGCATCGTCACCGGCCAGCGCCTGAAGGTGCGTGAGGCTTCACCACCCACCCTGGTGGTCGAATGTCGGCACGCGGCCAGCCGGCTCACCCTGGTGCAGCGCAGTGCCAACTTCTTCGAGCAGACCGACGCCGATGCCATCGCCAGCTTGCTCAGCGCCGCCGGCCTGGCGGCCGATGTGGACAGCACCACGGTCACCCACGCCCAGCTGGTGCAGCACGATTGCACTGATTGGGATTTCATCAACGCCCGCGCTGCGGTCAACGGCCTGCTGGTGCACACCCGCGGTGCCGACCTGGCTTTGAAGCGGCCCGCGCTTGCCAGCCCGGTGGCCGACCTGCGCTTCGGCGCCACCATTCTGGCCTTCGACGCACAGATCGACGCCCGCCTGCAAACGGCGGCCGTGCAGGTGCTGAGTTGGGCCGCAGCCGATCAGCAGGTGGCCCAGACCGAAGCTCAGACGCCGGCCTTTGTCACCGCAGGCAACCTGGCTGCCGATGCGCTGGCCGAGGGCGCCGGCAGCCCGGCCCAGCCGCACACCCACGCCGCCCTGGATGAAGCCGAGGCCAAGGCCCTGGGCGATGCGGTGTGGCAGCAAAGCCGGGTCGATCTGGCCAGCGGCCGCGTGCAATGCGCCGGCATGGCCGCCGTGCTGCCGGGCGACACCGTCACCTTCAGCGGCGTGGGTGCGCGCTTCAGTGGCAATGTGCTGGTCACCGGTGTGCGGCAAGAGTTCGACACCACGCAAGGCTGGAAGACCCATCTGCAGTTTGGCGGCACCGCCCCCGATGTCGCCTTGCGCGAGCGCCTTCAAACGAACCGCACCGCCCGCTTGCTGGCCCCGGTGGCCGGCCTGCAAGCCGGAGTGGTGACCGACATCGAAGACCCCACCGGCGAGTTCCGCGTTCGGGTGCGCCTGCCACTGGTCAACGACGGCGACGACGGCCTGTGGGCACGCGTGGCCTCGCTCGATGCGGGCGCCGAGCGTGGTTTCTTCTTCCGGCCCGAGATCGGTGATGAAGTGCTGCTGGGCTTTCTGGACGACGACCCGCGCTGCCCCGTGATGCTGGGCATGCTGCACAGCAGCGCGCTGCCGGCCCATCTTTCGCCCGCCAGTGCCAATCCGCAAAAGGGCTACCAAAGCCGCGAAGGCATCCAGTTGCTCTTCGACGACGAGAAAAGGAGCGTCAGCCTCGTCACCCCCGGCGGCAACAGCCTGGTGCTCAGCGACGACGCCCAGGGCATCACCCTGAAGGACCAGAACGGCAACAAGATCGTGCTGGGGCCCGAAGGCATCGTGATCGAAAGCAGCAAGGCGCTGGGGCTGAAATCAGGCACCGAAGGCAGCCTCGAAGGCGGCACCTCGCTGGACATGAAGGCCGGCACCGCACTCACCTGCGAAGGCACGGCCAGCACCGACATCAAGAGCGGTGGTGTCGTCAAGGTGTCCGGCTCGGCCGTGCAACTGGGCTGATGCAAGGCTGATCCAAAGGCACCACACCATGGCCAACTTCAACGACCAGCCCAACTTCCTTGGCCGAGGCTTCGGCTTTCCGCCCAGCTTCGTGGGTGGCCAGGTGCGCATGGTCGAAGACGAAGCCGACATCCATGAAAGCCTGGTCATCCTGTTCGGCACCCTGCCGGGTGAACGCTTGCTGCAGCCCCAGTACGGGCTCGACTTGACGCCACTGCTCTTCGAGCCGCTGTCCACCACCTTGCGCACCTTGCTGAAGGACCGCATCAACACCACGGTGCTGGTGCACGAACCGCGCATCAAGGTGCTCGAGCTGGACATCGACGACAGCCTGGCCCTCGAAGGCCAGTTGCAGATCCGCCTGAGTTACAGCGTGCGCAGCACCAACAGCCGATTCAACCTGGTGCTGCCCTTCTACCTTGGCGACGCCAATGAACTGCGCCAGCACGTGGCGCCGGGTGCCCGCTGATGGCCACCGATGCACGCCTGCAGGCCCTGATCGCCGAACTGGGCACCGCACAGCCCGAGCGTGACGACGCGCGCCTGGCGCCCGGTGCCGCGCCGCTGGACGACCGCGATACCGACGGCCTGTTGCGCAGCTTGCGCGCCTTGGCGCCGCTGATCAAGCACTACGCCGCCACGCCCGACACCCCCTCTGGCCACTGGCTGCCTTACCTGCCCACCGGCACCGTGGCAGCGCTTGAAGCCCAGGCCGATGGCGTGGCCCCACACCATGCCCTGCTGCTGGCCTTTCTGCGCCAACTGGCGCGGCCCCAGGCGTTGCTGAACCAGTTCACCGGCGACCACCTGCAGTACCAGATGCGCCAGGTGCTGGGCTTTGGGCCTCAGCCACCGCAACCCGACCGCGCCCATCTGGTGTTGGCGCTCAAGAAGGGTGGCACGCCGGTGGAGATCAACCCCAGCCTCGCCTTCACCGCCGGCAAGGACGCGCGCAAGATCGATCAACGCTTCGTGCCGGTGCGCGCCAGCGTGGTGGGCGCTGCGCAGGTTGCTCAGTTGGCCTGTATCCGCAAAGAGGGCCAGCGCCTGCTGTTCGCGCCGGTGGCCAATTCGGCCGATGGCCTGGGCGCACCTCTGCACCCCACTGCACCACGCTGGCCACCCTTCGGCCATGCCAGGCTGCCGGCAGCGCCCATCGGCTTTGCCGTGGCATCTGGCCTGCTGCGGCTGGCCGAAGGCGATCGCAGCATCACGCTCAGGCTGCGGGTGGCCGGCTGGCCGGCGGGCCTGTCGGCCAACGACTTTGCAGCCGCCTTCAGTGCGCACCTCACCGGCCCGACGGGCTGGCTCGACCCCTTGCCCGTCGCCGCCAGCCTGAGCGGCGAGGTACTCAGCCTCACCATCGAGGTGAGCGCCCAGTTGCCCGCCGTGGCAGACCACCAGTTCGCCGTACACCAGCATGCCTTCCCGGCGGCCCTGCCGGTGCTGCAATGCCTGCTGCGCGCCGATGCCGCCCTGGGCTACGCACCGCTGGCCGGCATCACGCTGTCGCGTGCCCAGGTGGTGGTGCAGGCGCGTGGTTTGCGCAATCTGCAACTCGAAAGCGACGAGGCCAGCTTCAGCCCGAAGAAAGCTTTCCTGCCGTTCGGTTCTCAGCCCACGGTGGGCTCGCGCTTTCATGTCGGCTGTGCCGAAGCCCTGGGCAAGCCCCTGCTCAGCCTGAGCCTGCAAATGGCCTGGCAAGGCGCCCCCGCCGATCTGCTGGCGCACTACGCCCACTACAGCCGGCGCAGCCAGATGAACAACGGCATCGGCGCCACGGCCACTTGGCGCGATGTGAACGGCGCCGCCCACACCTCGGCCACCATCACCCTGCTGCCCCGCGTGGCGGCGCAGCTGACCACCGTCACCCTGCAGGCCAATGGCCAGGCCAGCGCCAGCTCGCCCAGCCAGCAAAACCTGGCGCTGCGCGACAGTGGCAGCGCGGTGGCGCGGGTGTTGGCCGGCCAGCGCGAGCGCGCCCTGCCCACATCGCGCCGCCTGGCCACCAGCACCGGCAGCACCGGCAGCACCAAGGCGCATGCCCGCTTTGGCGAAGCCGCACCACCCACCACCCCAGCGCGCCAGGGGTTCGTGACACTGAGCCTGGTCGAATCGCTGTTGCACGGTGATTTTCGGCGCGAGGCGCTGCTGGCCGCCCTGCCCCCTGCCGACCCCACCGGCTTCGTGCCCACCATCCTGAACGAGCCCTACACCCCCAAAGTGCTGGAGATCACGCTCGACTATTGCGCCCAGAGCGACGACAGCCGCCTGGCCGACCCCGCACCCGCCGCACTGACCGACACCGATGTGCAGTTCTTCCAGGTCGATGCCCTGGGACTGGCGCGCGAGCAGGCCTGGCTCAACAGCCAGCGGCCCTGGGCGCCGGCCGGGCCCATCACGCTGCTGCCCGCCCACCCGGCAGCGGCCGAGTTGCTGATCGGCCTGAGCGGCGTGCAAGCAGGTGATTCAGTGAGCCTGCTGCTGCAACTGGCCGAAGGCAGTGCCGACCCGCTGGCCACGCCGCAAACACTGCAGTGGTCGGTGCTGGCCGACAACGCCTGGCGCAACCTGGCGCCCGGCGAGTTGTCGCTCGACACCACCGGGCACCTTCGCCGCAGCGGCCTGCTGGCCTGCGTGCTGCCGCCCGAAACGACCACCGCCCACACCCGCGCCCCGGCCGGGCTGGTGTGGCTGCGCGCTGCCATTGCCGCCGACCCCGGCGCCGCCTGCGATGTGATCGCCGTGCACCCCAATGCGCTGGAGGTGCAGTTTGTCGATCAAGGCAACGACCCGCAGCGCCTGGGCACCCCGCTGCCCGCCGGCAGCATCAGCAAGCTCAGTCAGCCGCTGGCGGCCATCAAGTCCGTGGCCCAGCCCTACGCCAGCTTTGGTGGCGCGCTGCAAGAAGACGACAGCACCCTGGCCCGCCGGGCCAGCGAGCGCCTGCGCCACCGCAACCGCGCCATCACCGCCTGGGACATCGAGCGCCTGGTGCTGCAGGCCTTTCCATCGGTCTACCGCGCCAAATGCATCCCGCACGCCAGCCCCGGCTCGTGGCTGGCGGCCGGGCAGTTGATGGTGGTGGTGGTGCCCGATCTGCGCGAGACCAACGCCGTCGACCTGCTGCAGCCCCGCGTAGATCTCGGCACGCTTGCCCGCATCCATGATTTTCTGCAGGCACGTGTCGGCCCGCAAACCCGGGTGCATGTGCGCAACCCCGGCTACCGCGCGGTGCAGGTCGACTTCAAGCTGCAGTTGCGCGCCGGCAATGGGCTGGGCTTCAACCACGTCAAGCCACAGATCGACCAGGCGCTGCGGCAGGCGCTGTCGCCCTGGGCCTTTGCCGGTCTGGCCCGGCGCCCGGCGGCCCTGGGCTTTGGCGGCCGGGTACTGCGCTCGGCCTTGCTCGACCTGGTGGAGGCGCAGCCTGCGGTCGACTTCGTCACCGACTTCCGCCTCACGCTCGAAGGCGGCACGCTGGACCTGCCCGAGATCGTGCCCGACGCGCCCGACGTGATCCTGGTCTCTGCCGCCAGCCACCGCATTGCGCAAGTGTCATGACGCCCAACACCCCGCCCAACGGCACGTTGCCGCCGATTTCGGCCCAGCCTGAAGTCAACCCGGCCTTCGACGCCCGCGCCTTGTTCAACGAAGGCCTGGCGCAGATGCGTCGCCTCTCGGGCGCGCTGTGGACCGACCACAACACCCACGACCCGGGCATCACCATGCTCGAAGTGGCCAGCTACGCCCTGACCGATCTGGCCTACCGCCATGCCCTGCCGGTACAAGACCGACTGGCTGGTGAGGGTGACGCTGCCGTGCAGTTTCACGCCCCGCAGGACGTGCTGCCCAACCGCGCCCTGACCGAGCTCGACCGACGCAAGCACCTGATCGACCTGCCCGGCGTCAAGAACGCCTGGATCGAATCGGTGTCCGATGTGCTGCTGTACGCCGACCTGCGACGTAAACGGCTGGGCCTGGAGCCGCCCGAACACCTGCAGTTTCAGCCCGTGCCGCTGGGCGGGCTGTACCGGGTACGCATCGAGTTCATGGATTCGGTCAACTCGCTGGCCGAACGCGGCGCCGTGCTGGCTGCCGTGCGCCAAGCGCTGGAAGCGTCACGCAACCTGGGTGAAGACTTCATCGACGTGCGGCCGGTGCGTGCCGCCTACTTCGCCTGCTGTGCCGAAATCGAACTCGACAGCGATGCCGACGTCGCCGAAGTGGCCGCCCGCCTGCTGTTCGACATCGGCCAAGTGCTGGCGCCGCCCGTGCCCAACCACACCTTGGCCACGCTGCTGGCGCGCGGCCTCACGCTGGCCGAAGCGCTGGACGGCCCACCCCTGGTCAACGGATTCATCGACGACGCCGACCTGCAAGCCAGTGCACTGCCCAGCGAAATCCGCCTGTCCGACGTGATCGGCGTGGCCATGGACGTACCCGGCCTGCGCGCGGTGCGCAGCCTCACCATCAACCCGCTGGAGCGCGCCGATGAAGCAGACGAGCAAGCCGCCGACACCGACCCCACCGAAGTGGTGGCCGACGCCGTGCCGGTGGCCAACCCTTGGCGCATCCCCGTGCGGGCGGGGCGGCTGCCGCGCCTGTCCTTGAATCACGGCCGCCTGGTCTTCAGCAAGCGCGGCCTGCCAGTGCAGGGCTGGAACATCGCCGACATGCCCAGCGCCGTGCGCACCCGCCTGGCCCAACTGCGTGAGGCCGCGCGCCTGGCCGTTGAAACCCCTGCAGGCACGGCCCTGGCCCCATTGGCGCCCGGCCGCGCACGGCCGCTGGCGCAGTGGGATTCGTTCCAGCTGGACTTCCCCGCGCTCTACGGCATTGGCGAGGCCGGCCTGGGCGGCCAGGCCAGCGCGCTGCGCCTGGCCCAGGTGCTGCAACTCAAGGGTTGGCTGCTGCTGTTCGATCAACTCATGGCCGACCAGCTGGCCTTGCTGGCCCAGGCCCGCCACCGATTGTCGGTGGCGCCGGCCGAATTGCAGGTGATCGCCGCACGCTTCGGCCCGGCGGCACCGGTCCAGCCCCATGTGCTGGCCAGCCAGGTCGTCAGCAGCATCGTCGGCCATGCGGCGCTCTACCCCGATGGCATCAGCGCCCAAGCCCTGGCCGATGCGGTCGAGCCGCCCGCTGAAGCCGCGCGCCGCCAGCACCGCCTGCTCGACCACCTGCTGGCCCGCGTGGCCGAAGACTTTGCCGACTATTCGGGCGCCATGGCTTCGGCCTTCGGCACACCCACCGGCCGGCTGATCGGCGACAAATGCCGCTTTCTGGCCCAGGTGGCGGCCAGCACCGGCCACCGGGCTGGCGCCATGTTGCAGCGCCCGCCCACCGCCGCCGGCATCTGGAATACCAGCAACGTGAGCGGCCTGGAGCGGCGCATCGCCAGCCTGCTGGGCATCGCCGACTTCAGCCGCCGCAACCTGGGCCTGGTCAGCTACGACACCTACAACGAGGTGGACGGCGTGCCCGACACCGTCAACGAGTTCCGCTTTCGCGTGCGGCATGCCGTCACGCACAACATCCTGCTGTCCTCGTCCACCCGCTACGCCACACCCGAAGCCGCGCGTGCCGAGATGATCCTGGCCATCGAGCGCGCCCAGTTGCCCGAGGGCTACCAGCGCCTGCTGGCCGGCAATGGTCGCCATTACTTCAACATCGTCGATGCCCAGGGCGAGGTGCTGGCCCGGCGCATCCGCTACTTCGACACGGCCGAAGCCATGGAACAGGCCATCGCCGAGCAGATGGCCTACCTGATCGGCCACTACAGCGGTGAAGGCCTCTACCTGGTCGAGCACATCCTGCTGCGCCCGCAAGCGCCCACCGACCCGCTGCTGCCGATCTGCAGCGATCCGGGCTGCGACGACTGCAGCGATGTCGACCCGTATTCGCACCGCATCCAGATCGTCCTGCCAGCCTATGCCGGCCGCTTCCAGGATTTCGGCTTCCGCCAGTTTGTCGAACACACCATCCGCCGCGAGGTGCCGGCGCACCTGCTGCCCACCGTGTGCTGGCTGGGCCCCGACGACATGGCCCGCTTCGAGGCTGCCTGGCGCGACTGGCTGATGCTGGCCGGCGGCTTCAGCAGCACCGACCGGCCCGCCAAGCTGCAGGCCTTGATCGACGCCCTGGTCAGCGTGAAAAACATCTACCCCGTGCGCAATCTGTTCGATTGCACCGGCGACAGCACCCAGGCGCCCTTCATCCTGGGCAGCACCGCCCTGGGCCGTTTGCCTTAATCCGGAGCCTCCACCATGGCCGATCCCCTGCATGTCGTGAGCAGCCTCGATTCACTGGCCGACCACTACGCCGTCTTCGAGCCCGACCAGGTGCTCACCCACGGCCAGTTGAACAGCGTGTCCGACTACCTGGGCGACCAGGTGCGCCTGTCGCGGGTGGTGCTCGACGGCGTGGGCCTGATGGCCGGGCTGCACGTGTCGACCGGCCCGGCCGGCGTGCGGGTGAGCGCGGGCTTTGGCGTCAGCACCGACGGCGACCTGATGCGTCTGGCGGTTGACACTGTCTACGACCGGTTCCGCCCCTACGACAGCAGCGCCCCTGTGTACCCCCCGCTCTACCAGCGCCGCGGCGACGACCGGACCGACGACACCCGCGAACTGCTCACCCTGCAAGAGCTGGTGCCGGTCGGCGAAAGCGATGTGCTGGCGATGCCGCTGTCTGATTTGCCCGGCGGCCTGGCCGGTCTGTCGGATCGGGCTGTGCTGATGCTGATGGAGACCGTGGTCAACGACCCGGACCTGTGCAGCGGCACCGACTGCGACAACCTGGGCCGCGACGCCCTGCACCGCCTGCGCCTGTTGCTGATCTCGCGCGCCGATGCGCAAGCCCTGCTCGACAGCCAGGCCCTGTCGCCCGTGGCCACCCGCGCCCAGGGCCTGCCGGCGCTGGCCATGCGCCGGCCTGCCGTGGCCCGTGACATCGCGACCGTGGGCGCGCTGGCAGCGCGCTACCGCGACGCCGCGAATGCCTCGCTGGACGACCTGCAGCGGGCCTTGCCGCAGCTCGCACGCCTGTGTCCCGAAGTGCTGGCCGACATGTTCGCCAGTGACCCCAGCGCTGATTGGGCCGGTCGCCTCACCACGCTGAGCGCCCGCTTTGCCAACACCAACGCCAGCGGCGAGGCCCAGGTCTGGTATGCCTTCGTCAAGGATCTGATCGACCAGTGGGGCGAATTGCGGCAAGCGCTGTTGGCCGATGACGGCGTGATGCTGCCGTCGGTGGGCGCATTCCCCAAACACCTGCTGCTGGGTGCCTTGTCGGCCCCGCGAGCGCAGCGCACGGGGCTCTACCCCTCGCCGCTGGATGCCAGTGCCCGCCACGGCTCGGCGCATGCCCGCTTTCTGGCCTGGAAGCTCGATGCACTGCTGCGCGCCTTCGAAATGCCGGCCGACACCCGCACCACCATCACCCCCAGCCGGGGCGATGCGCAAGCGCTGCAAGACCGCGCCATTCCCTGGCACTACCAGGTGCTGGACGAGCAACCCATCCACCTGGCGTGGAACTTTCGGCTCTCTGCACAGCATGGCGAAGGTGAAAACCTGGGCTACCGCAGTGGCCGCTGGGCCACCAGTGCCAAGGCGCGCGACCCGCTGGCCTTCGCCATCGGCGGCCACGACTTTTTCCGCATCGAAGGGCATCTGGGTCGGCCGGTCGAAACCGTGGCCGACGAGATCCGCCGCGCCATCACCGAGCACAACCTGCCGATCCAGGTGCACCAGGTGCTGCTGCACAACGACCGCCGCCTGATCAAGCGCCGCCCGCCCCTGCGCTATACGCCGCTGCACAGCCTGCACTACCTGCTGCGCCAGGACGTGAGCCACCGGCTGGATGAAAGCCGCACCTTTGGTGCCCGCTACGCCGGTGACATCAGCGCGGCCGTGGGCACTGGCCAGGTGCCGAGCGTGGCCGACAGCGGTGCGTCGGTCGTGACCACGGCCAACAATGCCCTGAGCGCGATCACCCAGGTGCAGGCCAGTGCCCGCGCCGTGTTGGGGCAGACCAGCCACAGTGGCTACCAGGCGCAATTGGCCACCAGTGGCGTGGCCTGGAAATCCAGTTACGCCACCGCACTGGAAAGCGTGGGCAATACCCGCGCTAGCCTGGGCCATGTCTCGCGGCCCGACTTCGTCTCGCCCTACGATTCACTGCTGCACAGCAACACCCCGCACTGGATCGACTGGCTCGACGACCTGATCCAGGCCGACGATGAACGTGCCGACGACAAGTTGCTCTTTGCGCGCTTCGTGCAAGACCACCCGGGCATCGACCACCTGGGCGGCGCCTGGCGGGGCGGCACTTTTGTATTGGTCTACGACGACGGTGGGCGCGTGGTGGCCGACTTCACCCTGCCCTACCCGGCCGCCGAGGCCGAGGTACCCGAGCCGGTGCAGCCCCCGCTCACCCGCCCGCCTTACCGCCCGCCGGTGGTGGTGACCGGTGGCATCCGCGTGCTGCGCCCGCTCGACCTGAAGGTCAGCGACCGGGTGCTGCTGGAGCGCCAGAGCTTCCAATTCGACCTGGAGAAGCAGACGGCCAACATCCAGGGCCTGGTGCAGGGCGCCTTCGTGCCCAGCAATGTGGTCACGCCCAAGGTGCGCGTGGTGCCCGGCCTCACCGGTGACGGCTTTCTCGACTTCCAGGCAGACCGCATGCTGGGCCAGCGCGAGCTGGTCAAAGACCTGCAGGACAAGGTCAGCCTGGCCGGCCAGCCGGCCGAGACCCGCCAGTTGTTCGAGCGCGAGCTGGCTCAGGCTCAGGGCACGCTGGCCGACATGGTGGGGGCCGTCACCGGCCGCATCGTCACCGGCAATGTCGACGTCGCCGGCCCGGGCGGCCAGGCCATCACCCAGCACCTGACCAGCAGCGTGGCGCTGCTGCAGGACACCGGTGCCAAGTCGCGGCTGAACACCCAGCTGACCACGGTGGCCGTCAACGCCAATGTCGGCCAGGCTGCCCTGATCGGCAACCTGCGCACCATCGGACGGTTATGACCCACCCCCTGCGCGCGGCGCGTGCCCCCTTGGAGGCGCAGCGCCAGTGGCCCGGCCAGGCCGGTTGCGCTGCGTTTGCTTGGTTCGAGCGGGTCTGAGCGATGTCGGGAAGCGCCCTGCACCGCGTGCACCGGCTGCGCTGGCAGGCGAGTGCGCCCACCACCGCCGACGCCTTTGCGCTGCGCCAGCTGCTGCGTGATCGGGGCGAGGCCGTGCACGCCGCTATCGAGCAGGCCTGCGCAGCCGCGCTTCGCCAGGGCGCCGACGCCGACACGGTCTGGCAGGTGCCTCGCCTGGTATTGCGCATTCAGGCCGCCGACGTTGCTCGGCTGGATGCCGACTTGCCCGGCCAGGTGGCAATGGCCCTGCGCGATGCGCTGTCCGACGCAGGTATCGGCGCACTGGCGCCGCTGGCTGGGCAGGCCAAGGGCATGGCCGAAGCCGCGCCGGCGAGCCCATCCAGCCCACAGTGGCCGGCTACTGCAGACCGCCCGCTGGATGTCAATCCGCAGGCCCGGGCCAGCTCACCCGCCGCACACGCCCAGGCCAGCCTGCGCCACTACCTGCACACCGGGGGCCTTGACTGGGCCTTGGCGGGCCGTGCCGACGATGCCTCGCAATCGACCTTGCGGGCTGCCGCGCTTCAGGCCGTGCAGGCACTGTTGCGCGGCACGCGGGTGCTGGACGACCTGTTGCCCCTGCCTGCCGGGGCGGTAGAGGCCCGGGCCGGCGCCCTGCTGCGCTGGCTGCAGCTGCTGCCCACCGCCTGGCGCCTGCAGTGGCTGGCCGCAAGCCCGGCGCCCGCCGGAATATCGCGCGCGCTGCAGCGCGGCTGGTTGCAAGGCCTGGGAGATGCCCCGCCGCACGACGCCCTGCCCTGGATGGCCCTGTGGCTGGCCTGGGGCGCCTTGCCCAGCGCGGCCACGGTATCCCCCAAGGCCGACACCTTCGACGCCGCGCCGGCCCTGCGGGCCTGGGCCGTGGCGCACCTGGCCGGTGCCTCGCCCAAGCCATCAGTTGGCGCCGGCTGGCTGCCCGCCCTGCTGAAGGCCCTGGGCCAGCCCCCTGCAGCCACCCCATCACCCGTGCGGGTGGCCAGCGGCGTCCCCCCGATCGCCGAACCCACCCACGACGCCGAAACCCAGCCCGCGCTGCTGGTGCCGCTGGCCGGTCTGGTGCTGCTGCACCCCTACCTGCCGCGCTTCCTGGCCGGCTGCGGGGTGCTGGCCCCATGCGGGCGCGCCATCGCAGCGGGCGAGTTGCCGCGTGCCTGCGCCCTGCTGCATGCCCTGGCCTGTGGTGACGGTGAAGCCTTCGAGCACCAGCTGCCCCTGGTCAAGCTGCTGCTGGGCAGGGCGCCCGACGAGCCCCTGAGCGCCGCCTTGCCACGGCTGGCCCCAGCCGATGGGGACGAGGTTGACGCGCTGCTGGCGGCGGTGCGTGCGCACTGGGCCGCTCTGCGCGGCACCGGCATCGACGGCCTGCGCCTGTCCTTCCTGCAGCGGCGCGGCCTGCTGCGGCGCACCGATGGCGCCTGGCAATTGCATGTGCAGGCCGAGCCCTTCGACCTGCTGCTCGGCCTGCGGCCCTGGGGCATCAGCCTGGTCAAGCTGCCGTGGATGGAACAGCCATTGATGGTGGCCTGGCCATGAAGCCGGCCGCGTCACTCGCCCGGCCAACCGGCCCGGCGCCCGCCCAGGCCTGCACCGACCAGACCGCCGTGCTGGAGGCCGAGCTCGAATGGCTGGCCCAGTTGATCGAGCTGCGGCTGCGCCATTACTTCGACGCCACCGCGCCCAGCTCGCCACCCCTGCCGGGCAGCCTGGCGCCGCCGCCCAGGCTGGGCACGCACGACGGGCCGCATGCAGCGCCGTATGCCGCAGCCGTGCGCGCGCACGCGCTGGACGACGCTGACCGCTTGCTGCTCATCCTGGCCCTGGCCCCCCAGCTGCGGCCACAATTGCTGGACGTGCTGGCTTCGGTCAACCCGGCCACCCAACGCCCCTTCACCGAGCTGGGCGCCCACCTGGGTCCGGGCGGCGCGATGTGGCCGACGGTGGAGACCGCCTGCTTCTTGTTGGGCGGTGATGCCCTGGGCCCGCGGCTGGCCACGCTGCAAAGGCTGGCACCGGGTGGCGCTCTGGCGCGGTGCGGTGTGCTCGACGTGCTGCCGCCGCCCGCCGACAACGGCCTGGCCAGCCTGCAGCACGGCCTGCTGCAGCCGGCACCGGCGTTCACCAGCCTCGCACTGCCCGGGCCGGCCCTGCCCGCACTGGCCGACCGCCACGCCCTGGCCACCCGTGTGCACACGGGCCTGCGCTGGGCTGATCTGGTGCTGCCGGCGCCCACGCTGGCGCAGCTCGATGACATCGGCCTGTGGCTCACCCACGGCAACCGGCTGCTGGGTGAATGGGGCTTTGGCCGCCGCGTGGGCGCGGGCCATGTCAGCCTGTTCCACGGCCCGCCGGGCACCGGCAAGACCTTGTCGGCCTGCCTGCTGGGCGAGCGCTGCGGGCGCGAGGTGCACCGGGTCGACCTGTCGCTGGTGGTGTCCAAGTACATCGGCGAAACCGAGAAGAACCTGGCCCGCCTGTTCGATGCCGCCGAGCGCGCCGGCTGGATCCTGTTCTTCGACGAAGCCGATGCGCTGTTCGGCAAGCGCACCGGCGTGGGCGACTCGCACGACCGTTACGCCAACCAGGAAGTGAGCTACCTGCTGCAGCGCATCGAGTCCTTTGCCGGCGTGGTGGTTCTGGCATCGAACATGAAGCACAACATCGACGAGGCCTTTCTTCGCCGCTTCCAGTCGGTGATCCACTTCCCGCTGCCCAAGCCGGCCGAGCGTCTGCGCCTGTGGCGCGAAGCCATCCCCGCCGCCGTGCGGCCCGATGCCTCGCTCGATCTGCCGCGCCTGGCCCAGCAGCACGAACTGTCGGGCGGCACCATCGTCAATGTGCTGCGCTACGCCTGCCTGCGTTCCATGGCGCGCGGTGATGCGGTGCTGCGGAGCGACGACGTGCACGAAGGCGTGCGCCGCGAGCTGTTGAAGGAAGGCCGCGCCCTGTGATGGCCCACCCCCTACGCGCTTCGCGCGCCCCCTCAAGGGGGCAACGCCAGTGGCCCGGCAAAGCCGGTTCCACGGCGTTTGCTTTGCAAGAAGATTCGGCAGCACTACGGGGCGCAGGTCGGCCATGAGCATCGCCCAGACCGCCCGCATGGCGCTGCGTGCGCCCGAGGCCAAGACGGCCGCGCCCATCCGCGTGCCGGCGCCGGCCTTGCGTGCGGCCCAGGCGGCCAAGGCGGTGCCGGTCTCGCGCACCAGCGATCCGGCCGAGCGCGAAGCAGAGCGCGTGGCGCGGCAAGTGGTCCAGATGCCGGCATCGGCGTCGGCGCCACAGGCCAGGCGCTTTGCAGGCGTGCTGCCGTCGGCCACCGCCAGGGCCCCCGCCGCCACCAGCCCCCTGCCGGCCGCCATGGGCCTGGGCAGCTCGACCGGCCAGCCCCTGCCGCGCCGCGTGCGCCGCGAGATGGAGCCGCGATTCCAGGCCGATTTTTCACAGGTGCGAGTGCACACCGGCGAGGTGGCCGCACGCGCCAGCCGACGCTTGAACGCGGCGGCCTTCACCGCCGGGCGCGATGTGTTCTTCGGCCGGGGTGCCTTTGCGCCCGACGCACCGGCCGGCCGCCAGTTGCTGGCGCACGAGCTGACCCACACCATCCAGCAGGGCGCGGCCGCGCAGACCACGGTGCACCGCAGCGTGGACACCACCGTGCGCGAGCGCGCCGCACCGCAAACCGTGCACCGACTGGGCATTCAGGACGCGCTCGACTTTTTCGCCGACAAGGCCGCCTGGATCCCCGGTTTCAGCCTGCTGGCGCTGCTGCTGGGCTTCAACCCCGTCTCGCTGCGCGCCGTGCCGCGCACCGCCGCCAACCTGCTGCGTGCCTTGGTGCAGTTGATCCCCGGCGGTCCGTTGATCACCCAGGCGCTGGACAACCACGGCATCGTCGACAAGGTGGCCGCCTGGGCCGATGGGCAGCTCTCGGCACTGGGCGACATCGGCAGCGCCATCCGCCAGAGCATCGACGAGTTTCTCGATGGCCTGAGCTGGACCGACATCTTCGACTTGGACGGTGTGTGGAGCCGCGCCAAACGCATCGTCACCGGGCCTATCGACCGCATCATCGCCTTCGGCTCAGGGCTGGTGGGCGGCATCATCACCTTCATCAAGGACGCCATCCTGCGGCCCATCGCGGCGCTGATCGAGCCCACCCGCGGCTACCCGCTGCTCAAGGCCGTGCTGGGGTTCGATCCGGTCACGGGCGACGCCGTGCCACGCACGCCGGCCAGCCTGCTGGGCGGCTTCATGACGCTGATCGGGCAAGACGAGGTCTGGCAGAACATCCAGCAGGGCAATGCCATCGGCCAGGCCTATGCGTGGTTCCAGGGCGCGATGTCGGGGCTGATGGGCATCGTCACTGCGATCCCGGGCACCTTTCTGGCGGCGTTCCAGTCGCTGCAGCTGGTCGACATCATCCTGGTGCCGCGGGCCTTCGCCAGGATCATCGGCGTGTTCGGCAGTATCGCCGGGCAGTTTCTCAGCTGGGGCCTGGGCACCGTCATCAAGCTGCTCGAGATCATCTTCTCGGTGGTGGCACCCGGGGCCATGGGCACCCTGCGGCGCGCGGGCGGCGCCATCGCCGGCATCTTCCGCAACCCCATCGGCTTCGTGATGAACCTGGTGCGTGCGGCCAAGGCCGGCTTCCAGCGTTTTGGCCGCAACCTGTTGCGCCACCTGCAAACCAGCCTCATCAGCTGGCTCACCGGCTCATTGCCCGGCGTCTACATCCCTCAGGGGCTGAACCTGCCCGAGATCCTGAAGTTCGTGCTGTCGGTACTGGGCCTGAGCTGGGCCAACATCCGCCAGAAGCTGGTCACTGCCGTGGGCGAGCCCGCCGTGCGTGCGATGGAGATGGGCTTCGACCTGGTCGTCACCCTGGTGCGCGACGGCCCGGCCGCAGCCTGGGCGCAGATGCAGGAGCAACTGGCCAACCTCAAGCAGATGGCCATCGACGGCATCATCGGCATGGTGGTCAACCTGGTGATGACGCGCGCCGTGCCGCGCCTGGTGGCCATGTTCATCCCCGGTGCCGGCTTCATCAGCGCCATCGTGTCGATCTACGGCACGGTCACCACCTTCATCGCCCAGCTCAGCCGCATCGCCCAGGTCATCACCAGCTTCCTCGACTCGATGATGGCCATTGCGGCTGGCAACATCGAGGCCGCCGCCGCCCGGGTTGAAACCACCCTGGCCGGCCTGCTCACCCTGGCCATCAACTTCCTGGCCGGTTTTGCCGGCCTGGGCCGGGTGGCCGACCAGGTGCGCGGGGTGATCGCCCGCATCCGAGCGCCAATCGACCGCGCCCTGGACAGCGTGGTGGCATGGATTGCACGCATGGCCAAGGGCTTTGTGCAAAAGGCCAAGGCAGGTGCGAAGGCACTGTTGAACTGGTGGCGAAAGAAGGTGCCCGTCAATGCCGGTGGCCAGCGCCACACCCTGACATTCGACGGCAGCAGCGCCCGCAGCGCACGGCTGGTACTGCGATCGACGCCGCAGCTTCCATCAGGATTCCTGAGCGAACAGGCCGACCGCAACACCACCATCAAGGGCGCCAAACGCAGCAAGCCAATCACAACGGCCGCCACCCAGGAAGCGGCCATCGGCGCCTTGCAGCTCCAGTTGGCCGCCTACGACGACAACAACAGCCCGGCCGTCACCGGCAAGCCGATGAAGGCAGCGCAGGCTGCAGCCGTGGACATGGACAACAAGTTGGGCGTTCTCGCCACCCACATCGTCGGCACGCTCATCGACTGGAAGCTGGCCGATGGCGACGTGGCCAGCTTCAGCTTGCCGCGCGGCAAATTCACCCTGCAGCAAAAGTTCGACGTGGCCAAGGGCCACGCTGCCAAGGGCGAACTCAAACCAGACAGCAAGGGCAATCTGGTCAATCTGGCCACACGCGATGGTCGCGCACTGGCACGGCGGCATGTGGTGTCGTCGTTCGACATCTCGAAGCACTACAGCCAGGCGTTGACCAAGAAAAAATGGTCAGAGGCGAAATTGCTGCTGGAGCAGCGCGGGTCGATCGTGCTGGCCAAGACCGCGGTGGTCGGCGCCTTGAGCCAGGCCAGCATCGAGGCGGCAGCCAAACAGCGCTACCAGGCCTTCTTTGGCTATGCGCAGAACTTGTTCATTGGTGACAGTGCCGAAAACAGTTCGATCCAGGAAGAACTCGACCGCGGAAACCCCGCCATGGCCGACAAAAAGCTCGCGGCCCATGTGACACGCATCAAGCGGTCTTGGGCGATCGACAACTCCATCCAGATCAGCGGGCTCGACGAATAGTCGTGCGGCGGGGTGGGCACGGCGCCAAAGCGCGGTCACGGCACCTGCACCACCACTTGCCCCGCATCCACCAGGCTGATGCTGCCGCCCCAGATGCAATTGAGCGTCGAGCGGTTGCTCAGCGCTGGCTGGCTGGCCAGCAAGACCGTGGCCGAACCCGGCGACCAGGGCGCTGCCGTCGCCGGCAGGCAGGGCTGGGGCACCGGCGTGGGTGAACTGGCCGCCGCCGTGGCCGCCGCCACCATCGGGTTGGACGGGCTGCGGCACAGGCCGAAGGGCGCAATGTTGAGGAAAGGAATGTGGTCGGCCACATTGCCCGCGGGCGGCCCCCCGGCCAGCAGTGGCCTCGGGGTGGCAACAAAGGTGGCTGGCGCCGCGCCCATGGTGCAGAGCATGGTGGCGCCAGTGCAGGTCAACAAGGCCATGGTGGTGTGCTCGGATGATCAACGCAATTCATCGTCGCACAGTGCTGCCCACTTGCCCACTTCAAGCAGGGTGTCTGCAGCCCGCCGGGCCAGGCCGGATCGTCTGATCAGACGATGGTGCCGTGGGGCGCCGCTTTTTACGATGGCCGATCCCTGCCCCCACCCCCTGCCCCCATCCCCCGCCGCCGGAGCCCGCCCTGTCCACCGCCTCACGATCACTGCAAGACGCCGCCGCCATCACGGGCGTGGGTGAAACCGCCTACCGGCGCGGCCCGGCCGAGCACAGCGCGCTGTCGCTGCAGCTGCAGGCCGGCCTGGCCGCCGTGCGCGATGCGGGCCTGCAGCCCGGCGACATCGACGGCCTGCTGCCTTCATCGGTGGGCAATGCCACGGCCGAAGATTTCATCGAGAACTTCGGCCTGAAGGACCTGCGCTTCTCGGGCACCGTGCCCATGGGCGGCGCCAGCGCGGTGGCCGGCCTGCAACTGGCCCAGGCGGTGGTGGCTGCCGGCATCTGCCGCCATGTGCTGCTGGTGGTGGGACGCGACGGCCGCGCCGGCAACATCGGCGCGCGGCTGCGCGCAACGCCGCAGTTCCGCACCGTGGCCGAGTTCGAGACGCCTTCGGGCGCCTTTGCCCCGGTCGAGCTGTACGCGGCCATGGCCCGGCGCCACATGGCCACCTACGGCACCCGCAGTGAAGACTTCGCCCACATCGCCGTCACCATGCGCCAGCACGCCATCACCCAGCCCAATGCGGTGATGAAAAAGCCCATGACGGTGGCCGATCACCAGGCCTCGCGGCTGATCGCCGACCCTT
Source organism: Burkholderiaceae bacterium (assembly GCA_031411195.1). Taxonomy (GTDB): domain Bacteria; phylum Pseudomonadota; class Gammaproteobacteria; order Burkholderiales; family Burkholderiaceae_C; genus Pseudaquabacterium. Next base: position 18,709 of record JANOAQ010000004.1, read on the forward strand.
TCCGCCTGTTCGATTGCAGCCTGGAAACCAGCGGCGCCGCAGCCGTGGTGGTCAGCGCGCGCGCGGCGGCCGCCGATCTGCGCCAGCGGCCGGTGCACATCCTGGCCACGGCCGAAGGCCACCCCGACTCACCCTCGGCCATCACCCAGCGGCCCGACCTCACCCGCCTGGGCATCGCCAAGGCCGCGCAGCGCGTGTTCGACCTGGCTGGCGTCTCGCGTGGCCAGATCGACGTGGCGCAGATCTACGACTGCTTCACCTACATCGTGCTCTGCCAACTCGAAGACCTGGGCTTTTGCGCCAAGGGCGAAGGCGCGGCCTTCGTGCGCGATGGCGGCATCGGCCTGGGCGGGCGGCTGCCGGTCAATACCCACGGCGGGCTGCTGTCGCAAGCCCATATGGTGGGCATGAACCACATCGTCGAGCTGGTGCGCCAACTGCGCGGCGAAGCCGCCAACCAGGTAAGCGATGCCCAACTGGGCCTGGTCACCGGCTATGGCGACATGGGCGATGGTGCCGTCGCCATCCTGCGCCGAGGATGAACACGATGAACACGCCCAGCCCCCTGCCCCCCCAGCCCCCTCTGCCCGCCCTGCCCCCGCTGCGCACGCCCGACGCCCAGCCCTACTGGGACGGGCTGGACCAGGGCCGCCTGCTGGTGCAGCGCTGCAGCGCCTGCGGCACCCACCGCCACTACCCCCGCCCCATGTGCCCGGTGTGCCATGCGCTCGAGCCCGACTGGGTGCAGTTGCAGGGCCACGGCACCGTGCACAGCTGGACCGTGCTGCACCAGAGCGGCCTGCCCGGGCTGCTGGCGCCCTTCCCCATCACCTTGCTCACGGTCGACATGCCCGAAGGCGTGCGCCTGCTGGGCTTGCTGCGGGTGGATGCTGACCAAAGTGCCGACCAGGGCACCCAGCTGCGGGTGGGCGCTGCCGTGCGCGCGAGTGTGGGGACAGGCGCGACCGGCGTGGCCCAGCCGGTTTTCCAGCTGGTTTGACCGGCGCGGGCCGGCCGGCTCAGCCGCCGCAGCCGCGACAATCGACGGCAAGCCATGCTGAGCATCCACTTCGCCAACCGCCATGAAGACCTGAGCGCCCGCCTGGTCGATGCGCTGCAGCGGCCCGGTGGCGGGCTGTTCACGGCGGATGAAGTGATCATTCCCAGCGCCGCCCAACGCCGCCACCTCACCCTGGCCCTGGCCGATGCGCATGGCGTGTGCACCCAGGTGCGCTTCAGTTACCTGGCGCAGTGGTTGTGGCAGCAGGTGGGCACGGTGCTGGCCAGTGCCGCACCCGACAGCCCCCGACCCGCGGCCAGCGTGGCCGATTCACCCTGGCAGGCCGACCTGCTGGCCTGGCGGGTCTTCGGCGTGCTGGCCGACGAGGCCTGGGCAGGCCTGCATCCCCGCCTGCATGCCTACCTGGCCCAGGCCGATGCCGTGACGCGGTTCGACCTGGCCCAGCGCGTGGCCACCTTGCTCGACCAGACCATCACCTTCCGCCCCGATTGGCTGGCCGCCTGGGCCGAAGGCCGCAGCGCGCTGCCGCCCGCAAGCCCCGACCGCGCCGATGAAGCATGGCAAGCCGCGCTTTGGCGCCGCCTCTCGGCCGATCTGCACGAAGCCGCCGCTGCGGACGGCCAGCAACCCTTCGACCCGGCCCGCATGCACACCCTAGCCACCGTGCTGCAGGGCGTGCCAGGCGACTGCGAGCAGGCTGCACGGCTGCAGGCCGCCGGCCTGCCTGCCGCCGCGCACGTGTTCTGCCTGCCCACCATCGCCCCGGTCTACCTGGCCCTGCTGCAGCAACTGGGGCGCTGGATGGACCTGCACGTCTACGCCCTCAACCCCTGCGAGGCCTATTGGTTCGATGTGGTCGACCCCCGGCGCCTGGCCCGCATGGCCAACCAGGCCGCGCGCGGCCGGGCCGAGCACCTGGAGGTGGGCCACCGCCTGCTGGCCGCCTGGGGTCAGCAGGCGCAAGCCCAGCTCAGCGGCCTGGTGGATGCCTGCGGCGACGCCGTGATCGACGAAGGCACCTACACCCCGCACCCGTCCGATACCCTGCTGGGCCGTCTGCACAACAGCATCCTCAGCCTCACCGACCTGGCGCCAGCGTCGGTGCCTCTGCGTGAGGACGACCGCAGCATCGAAGTGCATGTGGCGCACTCCTTCACCCGCCAGCTGGAGGTGCTGCAAGACCGCCTGCTGGCCCTGATGGCCGCACCCGATGCGCCTGCGCCCGGCGACATCCTGGTGGTGACACCCCGGCTGGACGAGGCCGCGCCGCTGATCGACAGCGTTTTCGGTACCGCGCCGCCCGCGCGTGCATTGCCCTACACCCTCACCGGCCAGGCCGTCAGCGTCAGCCAGCCGATGGCGCGCGCACTGCTGTCCTTGCTGGCCCTCGCCGGTGGGCGCGCCACCGTCACCGACCTGTTTGCCCTGCTGCAGCAGGCGCCGGTGGCCCGCCGTTTCGGCCTGGACGACGACGCCCTGCAGCAAGTGCACCTGTGGCTGCAGCAGGCCGGCGTGCATTGGGGCCTGGACGCCGCGCACCGCCGCGCCCTGGGCCTGGCCGACGATGGCCGCCATACCCTGGCCGATGGCCTGCACCGCCTGATGCTGGGTCTGGCCATGCCTGCACCCACCGAGCTGGGCGAGGGCCCGGCAGAGTCGCCTTTCCAGGGCCGCCTCAGTGCCGGCGCGACCGAAGGGACGGGCGCCCTGGCCCTGGGCGCGCTGTGGCGTTTTGCGCAGGCCCTCGGCCAGTGGCGCCAGCAGGTGGCGCAGCCCCAGCCACCGGCGCGCTGGCCCATCCTGCTCAGCCAGGCGGTGAGCACCTTTCTGGCAGCCGACGCCCACAGCGCAGCCGACAGCGCCGACAGCGCCGATCTGCGTACGGCCATCCAGGGCCTGGCGGATCAGTGGCGCCGCAGCGGCCTGGCTGCGGCGCTGCCGCTGGACGTGGTGCAGCAGGCCCTGACCCAGGCGCTGGACGAGCCCGCCCGAGGCGGCGTGCCCAGCGGACGCATCACCTTCACGTCGATGAGCAGCCTGCGCGGGCTGCCTTACCGCGTGGTGTGCGTGCTGGGCCTGGACGACGGCGCTTTTCCCACCGCAGACCGGCCGGCCGAATTCGACCTGCTGGCGCGCCACCCGAAAGCAGGCGATCGCCAGCGCCGCACCGACGAGCGCAACCTCTTCCTCGACCTGCTGCTGGCCGCGCGGGGCAAGCTGCACCTTTCCTACACCGGCAAAAGCGTGCGCGACAACGCGCCGATGCCGCCCTCGGTGCTGGTGGCCGAGTTGCTCGACTACCTGGTGCCGGCCATCGACGCTCCCGCTGCCCTGGCACGCGCGCACCTGGTGGTGCACCACCCGTTGCAGGCCTTTGATCCATCGCTGTTCGACCCGCGCCAGCCGGCGCGCCAACGCAGCCACCATGCCGAGTACGCCACGGCCTTGGCAGCGGCAGCGGTGTCGACCCCGTTTGCCGCACCAGTCGCCCAGGCGGGCATCGACGACACCCGTGACGATGAAGCCGACGAACCGGCTGACACCGACGCCGGCACGGCCACCGAGACCGTAACGGGCGCCAATGCGGGCGCCGATGCCGATGCCGATGCCGATGTCGATGTCGATGTCGATGCCGACGATGAAGCCCTCGGCCCGCTGCCACCCTTCTTTGCGCAGCCGCTGCCGGCACTGTCGCCCGAAGCGCGTTGCACCACGCTCGAACAATTGCAGCGCTTCTTTCGTCACCCCTCACGCGCGCTGCTGCAACGCCTGGGCTTGCGCCTGCGCCAACCCGATGAGGCGCTGGACGACACCGAGCCCCTTTTGCCCAGTCGGCGCCACCGCGCTGCCCTGGCCCGGCGCCTGCTGCCAGCGGTGGTGGCCGGCGCCGACGACGCCACCTTGCAGGCACTGGCCGACGCCGGCACCGAATGGCCCGGTGGTGTGGTGGGTGCCCAGGCGCTGCAGGACGAGCTGCCGCTGCTGCGTGCCCATGCCCAGGCCCTGGCGCACTGGACCAGTGTGCCCGAGCTGGCGCCTCACACCGCCACGCTCGATCTGCAGGTCGATGGCCAGCCCTGGCAACTGCAGGTGGCCCTGGCCGGCCTGCGGCCCGACGGCCTGCTGCGCCACCGCTACGCCGACGCCGGCGCCACCGACCACGTCGCCACCTGGATCGACCACCTGGCCCTGTGCGCCTGCGCCCCGGCCGGCGTGGCCGGCCGCAGCCAGTGGCTGGGGCGCGAGGCGCGCTTTGCGTTCAAACCCTGCGACGAGCCCATCGGCCCGCTGCAGACCCTGCTGGGCCTGTATGCCCAAGGTCTGCGCGAGCCGCTGTACTTCTTTCCCCGATCCGCCTGGGCTTGGGCCAAGGGCGGGCAGCGCCTGGCGCTGGCACGCAGTGCCTGGGCTGTCAGCCCGCGCACCCCCTTTGCCGAGCAAGCCGACCCGGCGCACCGCCTGGTGCTGCGCGGCCTGCCCGATCCGATGGGCGACGGTGCGCCGCGCTTCGAAGCCGCGGCGGCCGCGGTGTTCGATCCATTGCTGGACTGCCTGGACAACAGCGGCAGCTGAGGCCGACGAAGCCCGTCACAACGCAGGCAATGGTGCAAGCCGGGCGCCGCGTCGTCCACCAGCGTATCCGCAAGGTCGGGGTTGTGGGGCTGGGCAGGGCGTGGCACGCGAGGCGCGGCGCCGGTGCTGTGGGACCACCAAGCCGTGACGTGTGCTCGCGTGGCATGCCCTGCCCGGCCCCACGGCCTCGGCCTTGCCGCACACGAAGCCGGTGCGCATTCAACGCCAGTGCGCATGCAACGCCAGCGCGCATTCAACGCCAGCGCGCAACCAGCCCGGCCAACGCCCCTCAGACCTGCGCGTCGGTCAGCAAGAAGTGCCCGCGCGCCACCACGATGGGCCGGTCGGGCGCACTTTGCCAGCAGCGCACCTGCACCAGTGCCACCCGGGCACCCACCCGCACCAATTCGCACTGGGCAAAAGTTTCTTCGGGCCGACCGGCGCGCAGGTAGTCGATCGAAAAATCGATGCCCTTGGGCAGCTTGGTGCCGCCCAAGGTTTGCACCAGGTGCAGCAG
>JANOAQ010000005.1:0-3694 GCA_031411195.1 Burkholderiaceae bacterium
GCGCTGGCCCTGGCGCGGCGCAGCGCGGCCGATACCGGCGCGGCGCGTGTCTTCATCATCGGCGGTGCCCAGTTGTACGCAGAGGCCCTGCCGCTGGCCGATGAGCTGGTGCTCACCGAGATCGACGCCGACCTGCCGGGCGACACCTACTTTCCCGCCTGGAACCGCGCCGACTTCACCGAGCGACAGCGCCAAGCCCATCGGCAGGATGGCCCCGTTGGCCATGCCTTTGCTTTTGTCACCTACCAGCGCCAACGCTGAAACCAACCCGGAAAGAACACACCATGTCAGGAAACGGTTTTCATGTGCATGGCCCGCACGACCACGAGGTGGAACACGCGGCCCAGCACGGCGGCAAGGACAGCTTTGCCGGCAGCATTGCGGTGATCACGGCCGTCCTTGCCACGGTTGGCGCCCTGTTTTCGTACATGGGTGGCGCCACCCAGGCCAATGCCGGCCTGTTCAAGAACAACGCGGCCATCAAAAAGACCGAGGCCAGCAACCAATGGAATTACTACCAGGCCAAGAGCAGCAAGCAGAACCTGGCCGAGTTGGCCATCGCCCTGGTGCCTGACGAGCGCAAGGGCCAGTACAAGGACGAGGTGGACCGCTACAAGAAGGAAAAGGCCGACATCAAGCTCGCCGCCGAAAAGCTGGAAGCCCAGAGCACCGACTGGGACAAGCAGAGCGATGCGCAACTGCACCTGCACCACCGCTGGGCCCAGGCCACCACCGCGCTGCAGATCTCGATCGCCCTGGCCGCCATTGCCCTGCTGACCCGCCGCAAGTGGCTGGAGTACGGCATGTTCGGCGTGGCGACCGTGGGCATCATCCTGGGCGGGCTGGCCGCCGCGCACATCTGAGCGACGCAGCGGCAAGCTGCGGTTTGCAGCTTTCACACGCCGGGCTTGCCGCAGCCCGATGCCTTGGCTTCAAGTAAGGGCGCGCCGACCAAACCAGCGGCGCCCAAAAAGAAGCAGGGCCCGAAGGCCCTGCGTTCATTCGATAGCGTGCCGATCAGGCTTGGCGGCGGCGAGCCACAGCGCCGGCACCCAGCAGCGCCAGCGCCACCAGTGCCAAGGAAGTGGGCTCCGGCACTTGGCCACCCACATTGCTGAGTTGCACGTTGTCCATCAACATGTAATCCGGGCCGTTGCTGGTGATGCGGATGGCGTCCATGGTCAGGCCGGTGAAGCCGTAAAAATTGTTCGAGCCCGACCCCACAAAGGTGGTGAAGGTCTCTTGCACATTGCCGCTCAGCAGGGCGTCGAACGTCCAGCTTGTGCCGTTGGACACCATTGCAAAGGCAACGTCATTTTGCAGATTGGTGAATCCCATCGTGAGGACGGTCGGATCGGGATTGCCAGTGTTGAAGTTGCCGACGGTGTTGCCGGTCACATTGGGAAAACCTGTCTGCGGCGTGTAGTAGAGGTAGGGGCTGAAGGTGATGCCCTGCGGTGCAAACTGGTTGGTCACCGCGCTGTAGACCGCCAAAGCCTGCTCGTCAAAGGTGATCGTGGTGGCCGGGGCAACCAGCCCGGTGGTCGAACCGATGAGCGCGGCAGCACCTGCAACTTGGCTCAACACCAGGGCGGCGGCGGCAATGACGGTCTTGTACATGGCAATTCCTGTGGGATCAAAACGATGCTCAAGCTGCAAGCACATTTCGGGCCAATGAAAACTTTCCTTACAAATCAGGTACTTGGATTGAGCCCCGCTGAACTTCAAGCACAAATGTAAAGCGGGCCGACATGCGGGCGCACCGCAAACGAGCCCATTACCTGGGCCGCCCCAGCCGCTGTGACGGCGGCGCGCGCGCGGCCCGGTGCCGGCAGTGGCCTTGGCTGCAACTCGAAAACAAAAAGGCCCGACCTAGCGGCCGGGCCTGCTCAAGAAGCCTTGCGCGCGTTCAGGCGGGCTTGGGCGCAAAGCCCAGCATGGCCTTCACTTCGAGGAACTCGCCAAAGGCGTGTTCGCCCCATTCACGCCCATTGCCCGATTGCTTGAAGCCGCCGAACGGCGCCATCAGGTCGGGTGCAGCGCTGTTGATGTTGACCTGGCCCGCACGCAGGCGGCCGGCCACCTGGCGCACCTGATCGATATCCGTGCCCGAGACATAGGCGGCCAGGCCATAGGGCGTGTCGTTGGCGATGGCCACGGCTTCGTCCACCGTGTCGTAGCCCAGGATGGTGAGCACCGGGCCGAAGATCTCTTCACGCGCAATGGTGGCGGTGTTCTTCACCGGGCCCAGCACCGTGGGCTTGACGTAGTAGCCCGTCTCCAGGCCGGCAGGCTTGCCCGGGCCGCCAGCCACCACGCCGGCGCCTTCTTCGATGCCGCGCTCGATCAGGCCCTGGATCTTGCCCCACTGGGTGGCCGAGATCACCGGGCCGAGCGCCGCGCCGCTGGCCGGGTCGCCCACGGTCGTGGCCTCGGCCGCCGCCTTGGCAATGGCCAGCACCTCGGCCATGCGGGCATTGGGCACCAGCATGCGGGTGGGGGCATTGCAGCTCTGGCCCGAGTTGTTCATCACGCCACGCACACCGGCGGTGACGGCCTTCTGAAAATCGGCGTCGGGCAGCAGCAGGTTGGGCGATTTGCCGCCCAACTCCTGGTGCACCCGCTTGACGGTGGGGGCCGCGTTGCGCGCCACCTCGATGCCGGCGCGGGTGCTGCCGGTAAACGACACCATGTCCACCTCGGGGTGGCTGCTGATGGCCGCGCCCACCGTGGGGCCGTCACCGTTGACCAGGTTGAACACACCGGCGGGCACCCCTGCGGCGTGCAGGATCTCGGTCCACACCTGGGCCGAGAAGGGCGCGATCTCGCTGGGCTTGAGCACCATGGTGCAGCCCACGGCCAGCGCCGGCGCCACCTTGCAGGCGATCTGGTTGACCGGCCAGTTCCAGGGGGTGATCAGGCCGCACACGCCAATGGGCTCTTTGCGGATCACGGTGCTGCCGCGCTGCTCTTCGAAGTGGTAGTCCTTCAGCACCGCCAGCGCGGTCTGCAGGTGGCCGATGCCCATCGCCGCCTGGGCCTTTTGCGACAACATGGCCGGTGCGCCCATCTCTTCGGTGATGGCGGCGGCCATGTCGGCGTAACGCTTTTTGTACTCGGCGATGATGGCTTCGATCAAGGCCATGCGCTCGGCCACGCTGGTCTGCGAGAAGCTGGGGAATGCGGCGCGCGCGGCGCGCACGGCGGCGTCCACATCGGCGGCCGAGCCCATCGAGATGCGGCCGGCCACACCTTCGGTGGCGGGGTTGATGACGTCCAGCGTCTTGGGCGTGACCGGGTCGACCCAGGTGCCATTGATGTAGAACTTCAGGTAATCGCGCATGGGAAACCTTCCAGGGTGGGTGCGTGGGACGAAAAGGGCATTCTGGCCTGCAGACCGGACGGTCGCGCGGCAGGCGCTGCATGTTGGCGCAAGCCAGGTCTGGCGCACCGTCACGTGCGGGACCGTGGGCGAGGTCGCTGGGCCCGGCGAGAATGGCATCAAACCGATGCCGACACGGCCGCCGGTGGCGGCTGCCCGGCGGCCGTTGCACAACGCACGGTCGCCTGCCCGGCGGTCGGCCAGGCACGATGGGAGGGGCAACGATCCTGGTGGGTCGGCCGGGCTTCAAACCCGGTGGGTGGCGCCACGCGCTGCCGGGTGGGTTCGACTCCCATGCCCCTCCGCCCAGCG
>JANOAQ010000006.1:0-6363 GCA_031411195.1 Burkholderiaceae bacterium
GTGCACGAAGCGGTCGCCGCGGCACGCGAGAACGGTGTCGCGTTCGCCGGTGTCACGAACAGCCATCACGCGGGTGTGATCGTCGATCACCTGCGCGCCGCGGCGGCCGCCGGTATGGTCGGCCTGGGCTTCGCCAACTCGCCGGCGGCCATGCCGGCTGCGGGTGGGCGGCATGCGATCTTCGGCACCAACCCGGTCGCCGCGGTGTTCCCGCGTCGCGGGGGTGATCCGCTGATGATCGACCTGAGCCTGTCCGAGGTGGCGCGCGGCAAGGTGATGGTCGCGGCCAAGGAAGGCAAGCCGATCCCCGCCGGCTGGGCGCTCGACAAGGCGGGCAACCCGACCACCGACGCGAAGGCCGCGCTCGAAGGTTCGATGCTGCCGGTGGGCGCCGCCACGTCGCCGAAGGGCGCGATGCTGGCGCTCGTCGTCGAACTGCTGGTCACCGCGGTCATCGGCGCGAACTACGGCTTCGAAGCCTCGAGCTTCTTCGTCGACGAAGGCAACCGGCCGGGCATCGGCCAGGCCTTCGTCGTGATCGACCCGGGCGCCCTGGCGGGCAACGACAGCTTTCTCGACCGCATCGAGGTGCTGGTGGAGGAGATGCTGCGCGACGAAGGTGTGCGCCTGCCCGGCGCCCGGCGCGAAGCCCTGCGCCGCCGCGCCGAGGCCGACGGCATCGAGGTGCCCGACGCCCTGCTCGCCGCCTGGCGCACGGCATGATGCGCTCTGGCGGCCAGCGCGGCCGCATCCGCACAGGACAAACCCATGCAAAGACGTGATTTCATCGGACGGGTCGGCGCCACCTGCTTGGCTGCCGGCAGTTTGGCCCCATCCGCCTGGGCCCAGGCCGACTATCCCAAGGCGGGCGCCTCGCTGCGCTACATCGTGCCGTTTCCGCCCGGCGGCCTGACCGACGTGATGGCCCGCTTGGTCGGCCAGCAACTGGGCAGCCGCTGGGGCACCACCGTGGTGATCGACAACAAGCCCGGCAACGGCGGCCAGATCGGCGCCGACGCGGCCGCCAAGTCGCCGGGAGACGGCCATACGCTGCTGGCCATCACGCTGACCCATGCCGCCAACGTGACGCTGTTCAAGGGCAAGGCGCCGTACGACTTCCAGAAAGACCTGAAGCCGGTGGCCTTGCTGGCCGGCTCGCCCATGCTGGTGGTGGTGCCGGCGGCCAGTCCGATCAAGGACTTCAAGGACCTGCTGGCCCAGGCCAGGGCGCGCAAGCTCAACGCCGGCTCGTCGGGCAACGGCACGCCGCCGCACCTGACGCTGGAGCTGTTCAACGACATTGCCAAGACCGAGATGCAGCACATCCCCTACAAGGGCGGCGCACCCAGCATGACCGACTTGATCGGCGGCCAGCTGGACGTGATTTTCTCCAACCTGCCCGAGAGCATCGCGCACGTCAAATCGGGCAAGCTGCGGGCGCTCGCCATCGCCAGCAAGGACCGCCACCCCCTGGTGCCCGACGTGCCCACCACCGCCGAGGCCGGCATGCCGCAACTGGCAGTGGAGAACTGGACCGCCATCATGGCCCCCGCCGCCACGCCTGACGCGGTGGTGGCCAAGCTGGGCACCGAGGTGGTGGCCATCATGGGCGCTGCCGAGATCGCCGAGCGCGCGCGCACCCAGGGTTTTCGGGTCGATGCCCGAGGGCCACGCGACTTTGCGCCCTTCCTGAAGGACGAGATTGACCGCTGGGCCCGCATCATCTCGGCGGCCCGCATCCAGGCCGATTGAGCGCCTGAGGCGCCAGCGGCCTCAGGGCGCTGGCTGCGTGCTGCCGCGCACCAGCAATTGCCAGGCCAGCGCCTGACCTGTAGCCGCCACGCCCTGGGCCAGCGACTGGACCAGCGCCTGCGCGGTGGCGCTGCCGATGGCTTGGCTGGGTGGGCGCACGGTCGACAAGGCCGGCTGCAGTTGCCGCCCGACCGGAAAGTCGCCAAAACCCAGCACCGCCAGATCACGCGGCACCGACAAACCCTGCGCCTGCGCCTGCATCATCAGGCCGCAGGCCAGGTGGTCGTTGGCGCAGGCCACGGCGGTGGGACCGGGTGCACGCCCTCCCCTGGCCAGGCCCAGCGCGTGGAAGGCTTGGCGGCCGGCACCGAAGGGGTCGCCGGTGGCGGCACGCAGCACCTGCGTGCTGGTACCCGACTGCTGCGCTTGCGCGGCAAAGCCAGCGCCGCGTTCATGGGCCCGGAAGTCGGCGCCTACGCCGCTGTCCAGGTAGGCCAGCCGGCGGTGGCCGGCGTCGACCAGGTGCCGCGCCATCGCCCGGCCCACCCCGCCATGGTCGAAGCCGATCTGCGCAAAGGGCGTGGCCTCTTCGGGATGGTGGTCCCAGACCTCGATCACCGGCGTGCCGGCACGGTGCGCGGCCAGCAGCAAGGCCTGCGCGCCCGGGCTGTGGTGCCGGCCGGTGACGACCAGCGCGCTCGGCGCCCAGCCCAGCAGGGCGCGCAGTTGCTCTTCTTCGCGTTCGAGCGAGTAGCCGGTGGACGCCAGCAACAGTTCGAGCCCGGCGGCCTGCAAGCCCTCGCTGAGTGCCTGCAAGGTCTCGCCGAAGATCGAATGGCCCAGGTTGGGGATCAGCGCGGCCACGATGTTGGACCGACCGCTGGCCAGCAGGCCGGCCTGCTTGTTGGGCACATAGCCGGTGATGGCCAGCGCGGCGCGGATGCGCTCGGCAGTGGCCGGCGCCACCTTGGCCGGCTCGCGCAGGTAGCGCGACACCGTGATCTTGGTGACCTCGGCTGCTGCCGCCACGTCGTCCATCGTGGCCCGGCCATGGCCGCGGCGGCTGCGTCGCGATGGGCATGATTCAGGCTTTGGGACGGGCTTCGGTACGGGTTTAACCCAAGGTACGTCTTTGGTCATGGCAGATGCGCGGATGGCGGCGGTGGTTCCCGGGTTTGTCTGAATGGACGCCCTGGCGGCGACACCGTAATGTTAGCGGTAACACTATTAGACTACATGACCGATTCCACGCGCCCTCCCCCTGCCAAGACCTTGGCCCAACTGCGCAGCCGCCGCTGGTTTGCCGAAGCCGGCATGCGCGGTTTTGCCCATCGCCAGCGCCTGCAGCAGATGGGACTGCGCCGGCAGGACGTGATGGACCGTCCTGTCATCGCCATTATCAACACCTGGAGCGACCTGTCGCCCTGCCACGCCCACCTGCGCGAGCGGGCCGAAGCCGTCAAGCGCGGCGTGTTGCTGGCCGGTGGCCTGCCGATGGAGCTGCCCGCCATGAGCCTGGGCGAGGTGCTGGTCAAGCCCACCACCATGCTCTACCGCAACCTGCTGGCAATGGAGGTCGAAGAGCTGCTGCGCAGCCACCCGATCGACGGCGTGGTGCTGCTGGCCGGCTGCGACAAGACCACGCCGGGCACGATCATGGGCGCCGTCAGCATGGGCACACCGGTGATTTTCTGCCCCGCTGGGCCGATGCTCAACGATCGCCTGGTGCAGGGCAATGTCACCCGACAGATCGGTGCCGGCACCCACACCCGCGTGTTCTGGGACGAGTACCAGGCCGGCCGCCTGAGCGATGACGACTGGGTTGCGCTGGAGTCCAAGATGACCCGCTCGCCCGGCACCTGCAACACCATGGGCACGGCCAGCACCATGACCGCCATCGCCGAGGCTCTGGGCCTGGCGCTGCCCGGCAGTTCGTCGATTCCGGCGATGGATGCCGCGCATCCGCGCATGGCCACCGATTGCGGCGAGCGCATCGTCGGCATGGTCTGGGACGACCTGACGCCGCAGCGCCTGCTCACCCGGGGGTCGTTTCTCAACGCCGCCGTGGTGCAGATGGCGCTGGGCGGGTCGACCAACGCGGTGGTGCACCTGATCGCGATGGCCCGCCGTGCCGGGGTGAACCTGGTGCTGGACGACCTGGACGCGGTGGCGCGCCGGGTGCCGGTGCTGGCCAACCTGTTCCCCAGCGGGGACCGGCTGATGGAAGACTTCTACTACGCCGGCGGTCTGCCGTCATTGATGAACCGCATCGGGGCTGAACTTTCGCTCGGTGAGTTGACCGTCACCGGCCGCACGCTGGGCGACAACATCGCCGGCGCGGTGGTGCACGACGACGAGGTGATCCGCCCGCTCGGCCGGCCGGTCAGTGCCAACGGTGCGCTGGCCGTGCTGCGCGGCAACCTGGCGCCCGATGGCGCGGTGATGAAGGCCAGTGCGGCCGATGTGCGGTTCTTCAAGCACCGTGGCCGCGCGCTGGTGTTCGACTCACCGCCCGAGATGCACGCCGCCTGCGCCGACCCGGCGCTCGATGTCGACGAGAACACCGTGCTGGTGCTGCGCAACGCCGGCCCGGTGGGCGCGCCCGGCATGCCCGAGTGGGGCAACCTGCCGATTCCCAAAAAGCTGCTGGCGCGCGGCGTGCGCGACATGCTGCGCTTGTCTGATGCGCGCATGAGCGGCACCCACTACGGCAGCTGCATCCTGCACATCAGCCCCGAATCGGCGGTGGGCGGCCCGCTGGCGCTGGTTTGCACGGGCGACGAGATCGCGCTGGATGTCGACGCCCGCACCTTGACGCTGTGTGTCGATGACGACGAGCTGGCCAGGCGCCGTGCGGCCTGGCAGCCGCCGCACCGGCCGGCCACCCGCGGCTATGTGCGCCTGTACCAGGCGCATGTCACCCAAGCCCACGAGGGCTGTGATTTCGATTTCCTGCAGGGCCCGGGCTCGACGCCGGAGCCTGTCATTTACTAGTCGAGTCGCATATCCAGCGCCAATTCTTCGCGCGCCCTGTCCTTGCATCCAAAAAATAGGAGACCTCCATGAACCGAACTTTTCGCCATCTCAGCGCCCTGGCCCCTTCGCGCACCACGGCGCTGGCTGCCGCCTGCCTGGGCCTGCTCGGCCCCATCAGCGTGAAGGCGCAGACCGCACCGGCGGCCGATACCGGCAAGCTCGAGACCGTGGTCATCACCGCCACCAAGCGTGTGCAACCGCTGCAGACCACGCCCATCGCGGTGTCGGTCATCAGCGGCGCCTCGCTGGAGGAGTCGAACCTGAACAACCTGGGCGCGATCCAGTCGCAGATCCCCGCGGTGACCTTTCGAAGCAATGCCAGCAGCAAGGACACGTCCTTGTTCATCCGGGGCGTGGGCACCATCAGCACGTCGCCGGGCGTGGAGCCAACGGTCTCCACCGTCATCGACGGTGTCGTCACCGGGCGACCCGGCCAGGCCATGCTGGACCTCGTCGACGTCGAACGCATCGAAGTGCTGCGCGGCCCGCAGGGCACCTTGTTCGGCCGCAATGCATCGGCAGGCGTCATCAGCATCGTGACGCGGGCACCCGCCAAGGCCCTGAGCGGCTATGTCGACCTCTCGGCCTACCAAGGCAATGAGAAGCGTGTTCGCCTGGGTGTCAGCGGTGGCAATGACATGGTCAGGGCCAGTCTGGCAGTGGCCAGCGCCAACTGGGACGGCAACATCACCAATGTCTTCGATGGCAGCAAGGCTGGCGGCTATGAGCGCGACGGCGCACGCCTGCGGGCGGATGTGACGCCGAACAAGGACCTGAAGATCACGTTCATTGCCGACTACTCGAAAGGGCTCGACCGCACGCCCGGCGGTGTCGTCGTCAGCACCGACGTACGCGCCTATCCTTCGTTGGCAGTCACGGCCAACCCGCTGTTCGGGGCTGCTGTTGCGCCGGTGGTGCCTTCTGCGGAAAACCGCCAGATCAACAACAACCTGAACACCACCGTCAGGGACAAGCACCAGGGCGCCTCGGCTCAGATCGACTACAGCCTGGGTGGCCTGCAACTGACCTCGATCACGGCCCACCGCAGCTGGAACAACGTGCAGAACCCCGATGGCGACCGCTTGTCCTCGGTGTACCGGCAATTTGCACAAAGCCATGACCGCGGCGACCTGGACTTCACGCAGTTCACGCAGGAGCTGCGCATCGCCAGCACCCAGCGTCAGTTCATCGACTATGTCGCGGGGGTCTTCTACTACGACGGCAAGACCGACGAGCAGTACCGACGGGACGTGCTGCGCTGCCCGAATACGACCGCCGTGGCCCTGCCTTCGGGGTTGGTGCCCTGCTCGCCCGGGTCGACCCAGGCCGACAACGGCGTCGCCAACTACGGCGTGCGCAGCAAGAGCCTGGCCCTGTTTGGCGAAGGCACGATCAACATCCAGCCTGACTTGCGCGCCATCGCGGGTTTGCGCTACACCAAGGACGAGCTGTCTTACTTCCACGGCCGCGTCGCCACCAACACCGGCGTGCCCGGTGTGCAACCGACACGCACCACCGTCAACGGCGCGACCACGGAGCATGCCGTTTCGGGACGCTTCGGTCCGCAGTACGACC
>JANOAQ010000007.1:0-4694 GCA_031411195.1 Burkholderiaceae bacterium
CCTGCGCATCCACCCGGCCGACAACGTCGTCATCGCCCGCCAGCAATTGCTGGGCGGCGCGGTGCTGGCCGAAGAGGGCGGCCTGCGTGTGGCCGGCCTCATACCGCCGGGCCACAAGGTGGCCACCCGCGCCATTGCGGCCGGTGAGGCGGTGCGTCGCTACAACCAGGTGATAGGCCATGCCACCCAGGCCATCGCGGCCGGGCAGCATGTGCACACGCACAACCTCGCCTTTGCCAACTTCGAGCGGGCGCACGAACCCGGCGCTGGTGCCCTACCCACAGACTACGTGGCCGAGCCCGCCACGTTCATGGGCATCGTGCGCTCCGATGGCCGGGTGGCCACGCGCAACTACATCGGCGTGCTGACCAGCGTGAATTGCTCGGCCACCGCCGCGCGGGCGATTGCCGACCACTTCCGCCGCGATGTGCGTCCAGAAGCGTTGGCCGACTACCCCAACGTGGATGGCGTCGTCGCGCTGACCCACGGCATGGGCTGCGCCACCGCCAGCGATGGCGAAGAATTGCAGGTGCTGCGCCGCACCCTGGGTGGCTATGCGCGCCATGCCAACTTTGCCGCCGTGCTGGTGGTGGGCCTGGGCTGCGAGACCAACCAGATCCAGGGCCTGATCGCGCAGGAGGGCCTGCAAGAAGGCGCCAAGCTGGCCGCCTTCAGCATCCAGGACACGGGTGGCACCGCCAAGACCGTGGCGCGTGGCGTCGCGCTGATCCGGGCCATGCTGCCCGAGGCCAACCGCGTGCAGCGCCAGCCGGTGTCGGCCCGGCACCTGATGGTGGGCCTGCAGTGTGGTGGCAGCGATGGTTATTCAGGCATCAGCGCCAACCCGGCGCTGGGTGCGGCGGTAGACCGGCTGGTGCGCCACGGCGGCACCGCCATCCTCAGTGAAACGCCCGAGATCTACGGCGGTGAGCACCTGCTGACGCGCCGGGCCGTGTCCGCCGCCGTGGCACACAAGCTGATGGCGCGCATCCGCTGGTGGGAGGCCTACACCGCCCGCAACGGCATGACGATGGACAACAACCCCTCGGCCGGCAACTCGGCCGGTGGCGTGACCCCCAGTCTGGAAAAGAGCCTTGGCGCCATCGCCAAGAGCGGAACCACCAACCTGGTGGACGTGGTCGAGTTCGCCGAGCAGATCACCGTGCAGGGCTTTGTCTACATGGATTCGCCCGGTTACGACCCTGTATCGGCCACCGGCCAGGTGGCCAGCGGTGCCAACCTGATCTGCTTTACCACCGGGCGCGGTTCGGCCTATGGCTGCGCGCCGTCGCCGTCGCTCAAGTTGGCCACCAACACGGCTTTGTGGCAGCGCCAGGAAGAAGACATGGACATCAACTGCGGCGGCATCGTGGATGGCGCCGAGACGGTCGACGAAGCGGGAGAACGCATCTTCCAGCTGATGCTGGCCACCGCCTCGGGCCGGCCCACCAAGAGCGAGATGCACGGTTATGGGCAGAACGAATTCGTGCCCTGGCAATTGGGCGCGGTGATGTGAGGGCGCCGTGATGTGAGGGCGCGGCGATGTGAGGGCGCGACGGCGCGGCGGATGTCGGGTTACCTGCGGGATGAGCGGGCGCACTTGCCGCGACGGCCAGGTTCATCTGGCGCCATTGCAGTCTGTGCCGGGATCGCCGCGCTTCGTCGCAAGGACCTCGCGCGGCCCAAGGGGGATGGCGATAGTTCACCCATCGCAACAGCCCATCACCCCGGAGCCACCCCATGAACACGCCGCAATTTCTGGCCCCCACGCAACGCTTCCTCTCGCTGGCCCTGGCTGCCGTGCTCACGGCCGGTGTGCTGGCCTCGTTGGCCGCGCAAGCCACTGAAACCCATGCCAGCGCCCTGGCGCAAGCCGTCAGCGCGCAGCAACTGTGCGCCGCCCAGCCAGGCGCCGAGCGCAGCTGATCTGCGGCGCTGCGTCATGCCGCCGCGTCAGGCCGCTGGCGTCACGTAGATGTCGGTGTCGGACAGCAGCCCGCGAAGGGTTTGAAAGGCGCGGTCACACAAGGCCGCGCCACCGTGACACGACGCCACGGCCAGTTGCAGGTCCACCTCGCCGGGCAGCACGCTCAGGGCCCGCACCAGGCCGGCACCATCGGCCGGGTAGCCCAATGCGGAACCCAGCGCATACAGCAGCCGCCGCAGTTCATCGGCCGGGCCGCTGAGCAGGGGCGCCGCAACGGCTTCGCCCATCACCCCGGTGCACGCCGGGCCGTCTTCGGTGGCATTGGGGCAGGCGCCGCAACCGGTGGTGGCCGAAGTGGCGGGACCGCCTTGCTGGTGAATGGCGATGGTTTTGAGCGCGAGAGCCATGGCCTGCAGTGTGAACCGATTGGCTGACAGCCGATTGACCATTTGCAACTTGAGCTTGCTCAAGTCAGGCGAGCTGGTTGCGCAAGCGGCTCAGGCGATGCCCAGTTGGCGCGCCAGGTCATCGAAGCCCGACGCGGTGAGGTCGAACACGGCGTCACCTCGGGGGTCGGTCCAGGCGCCCGGGCCGTTTTCGTCGGGCCGCAGCACATAGGCCGTCTTCAGGCCCGCGCCCTGTGCGGCCGCCAGATCGGCCGGGTGCGCGGCCACCATCATCAACTGCGATGGCGCCACGCCCAGCAGCCGGGCCGCGCCCTCGTAAACCGCCGGATGGGGCTTGAACTGGCCGAACAACTCGGCCGTCAGCACGGCGTCCCAGGGCAGACCGGCATGCCTGGCCATGTGCACCAGCAGAGACAGGTTTCCGTTGGACAACGTGCTGATCACGTAGCGCTGGCGCAGCCGGTGCAGGCCGGCCACCGTGTCGGGCCAAGGCGCCAGGCGGTGCCATGCGCGGTTGAAGTGTTCGCGGTCGGCTTGGCCGATGGCCTGCAGTCCGTGGCGCGCCAGCAGGTCGTCCAGGGCCTGGCGGTGCAGCACGTCGATGGTGTCCCAAGGCCGCTCACCCCGCGCCACCTCGGCCATCGAGCGGTAGTAGGCGCGCCGCCAGGCATCGGTCAACGCGGCCCAATCGACTTGCTGGTCCTGCAGGCCCAGGCGCGCGCCCAGGGCCTGGCCTTCGGCGATGACGCTGCTGCGCCAATCCACCACGGTGCCAAAAACGTCGAAACACAGAGCGCGGATGGAGCTGGGGTCGAAGGCCATGGGCGCATCATGCCGCGTGGGCGGCAAGCGCGATGTCGCCGGCGTGGCTTGATCTGGCGCAAGCGCGGGCCACACCGCACCCCATCACGGCGGCTGCGCGTCTCGACTGCGACAAGGCCCTGCGCCGGCCCCCCAAAACAATGCACCGCATGGACTTCGCCCACGCCCCCAAATCCCTGGCGCTGCAGCAGCAGATGCGCCAGTTCATGGCCGACCTGGTGTTGCCGTCGATGGCCGAATGGCACCGCTGGTCGGACGCGGGGCAGTACCCGAGCGACCTGATCGAGCCGCTCAAGGCCCAGGCCCGCGCGCTGGGTCTGTGGAACCTGTTCTTGCCCAGCCTGCGGCCCGACCAGCCCGGCACGCAGCTGGGCAACCTCGACTACGCGCCCCTGGCCGAGATCATGGGCCGTGTGCCCTGGGCGGCCGAAATCTTCAACTGCAACGCGCCCGACAGCGGCACGATGGAGTTGCTGCAGATCGCCGCCACCCCCGCGCAGGTGCACCACCTGCTCGACCCGCTGCTGCGCGGCGAGATCCGATCGTGCTTTGCGATGAGCGAGCCCGACACCGCCTCGTCCGACCCCACCCAGCTGCAGACCCGCATGCACCGGGAAGGTGACGATTGGGTCATCAACGGCCGCAAGTGGTTCATCACCGGCGCGGCCCATCCACTGTGCAGCTTTGCGGTGGTGATGGGTGTCAGCGAGGACGAAAACGCGCCCGACCATGCCCGCCATTCGATGCTGGTGGTGCCCATGGGCACGCCTGGCCTCACGGTCGAACGCAACATCCCGGTGATGGACCACCAGAGCCTGGACGGCCACTGCGAGCTGGTCTTTCGCCATGTGCGTGTGCCGGCCGATGCCCTGCTGGGCGAGCGTGGCCAGGGCTTTGCGCAGGCACAAAAGCGCCTGGGCCCGGGCCGGGTGCACCACGCCATGCGCAGCATCGGCCAGTGCGAACTGGCGCTGGAATTGATGTGCGAGCGTGCGCTGGAGCGCCGCGTCTTCGGGGGCCGGGTGGCCGACTTTTCCAATGTTCAGGACTGGATCGCCGAAAGCCGGCTCGAGATCGACCAGGCCCGCCTGCTGGTGATGCACGCGGCCTGGCTGCTCGACACGCAGGGCAGCGCGGCGGCACGTACAGCGGTATCGGCCATCAAGCTGGTGACCAGCCGCCTGCAGACCCGCGTGCTCGACCGCGCGATGCAGGTCTTCGGCGCCATGAGCCTGTCGCCCGATACCCCGCTGGCCCGGCTGTGGGCCTGGGGCCGGGCGCTGCGCTTTTTGGACGGGCCGGATGAAGTGCACCTGCGCACGGTGGCCCGCGCCGAGTTGAAAACCGCCAAGGGCCAGCGCGGTGCCAACGCGGCGCACCTGCGGCGCTGGATGCCCGAACCAGGCTGAGATGCCCGCCCCCACGTCGCTTCGCTCCTGCCCCCCGAGGGGGCGCTCAGCCGCCTTGGGGCGGCCCGGCGTCGGCTGAGATGGCCCCACCGGGCAGGGCGCCACAATCGCCCGATGCCCCTGACCGAC
>JANOAQ010000008.1:0-3321 GCA_031411195.1 Burkholderiaceae bacterium
GCAAGAAGAGCAGCATGACCTTCACCAATGCCGAGGGCGAAGACGACCGCGAGTCACTCACCTATGAGCGGCGCGATTTCTGGACGACCACGTCAAACAAGCAGCTCAACTTCCTGCAGCACATCGTCAGCATGCTGGGCAGCCAGGGCAAGGCGGCGGTGGTGCTGCCCGACAACGTGTTGTTCGAGGGCGGGGCGGGCGAGAAGATCCGCCGCAAGTGGCTGGAAAGCTGTGATGTGCACACCGTCCTGCGGCTGCCCACGGGCATCTTCTATGCCCAGGGGGTCAAGGCCAATGTGGTGTTCTTCGATGCGCGGCCCAAGGATGGCACGGTGCAAACCAAGGGCGTCTGGTTCTACGACCTGCGCACCAACAGGCATTTCACCCTGAAGACGCGCACGCTGACCTACGAAGACTTGCGCGACTTTGTGGATTGCTACAACCCGGCCAATCGCCATCTGCGCCAAGCCAGCGAGCGCTGGCGCTTTTTTGCCTACGACGATCTGGTGGCGCGCGACAAGGCCAGCCTCGACCTGTTCTGGTTGAAGGACAGCAGCCTGGACAACCTCGCCGACCTGCCCGTACCCGACGTGCTGCAGCAGGAAATCATTGACCACCTGGAGGCTGCGCTGGCGGCCTTCAGGGATGTAGCGGCCGGGCTGCCCAGGTCGGCTGCGGCGGCCGACTGAAGGCGTTGGCGGGCGGGCAGAACCGACGCAGGCCCTCAGTGCAGGGCCGAGAGAAACTGCTTCAACTCCGGTGTCTGCGGGTTGCTGAACAGCTGCTCGGGCGGGCCCATCTCGTGGATGCGGCCGGCGTGCATGAAGACCACCCGATCCGCCACCTTGCGAGCGAAGTTCATCTCGTGCGTCACCATCAGCAGGGTCATGCCTTCGTCGGCCAGGCTTTCCACCACGCGCAGCACCTCGCCCACCAGCTCGGGGTCGAGCGCGCTGGTGATCTCGTCGCACAGCATCACGCTGGGCTCCATGGCCAGGGCGCGGGCAATGGCCACGCGCTGCTGCTGGCCACCCGAGAGTTGATCGGGCCAGGCGTCGAACTTTTCGGCCAGGCCGACACGGTCGAGCAGCTTGCGCGCGCGGATGGTGACGGCCGCCGCATCCGTCTGCTTGACCAGGGTGGGCGCCAGCATCACGTTCTTGCCCACGCTGAGGTGCGGAAAGAGGTTGAAGTTCTGGAAGATCATGCCCACGTGCTGCCGCAGTGCGCGCATGGCCTTGGCGTCACCGTGCTTGAGCGGCAGGCCATTGACCAGCAGGCTGCCGTGCTGAAACGCTTCCAGCCCGTTGATGCAGCGCAGCAGGGTGCTCTTGCCCGAGCCGCTCTTGCCGATGATGGCGATCACCTCGCCGGGCTGCACCTGCAGGTCGATGCCCTTGAGCACCTCGTTGCTGCCGAAGGACTTGCGCAGCGCGTCGATGCGCACGATGGGCTGGGTGGCCCCGGTGGTCTGTACATCAGTGGCCATGTTTGAAACTCCGTTCAAGTCGGCGGCTGGCGGCCGACACCGGCCAGCAGAGCAGGAAGTACATCAAGGCCACGCAGGCGTAGACGGTGAAGGGTCGAAAGGTGGCGTTGGTGATCATGGTGCCGGCCTTGGTCAGCTCGATGAAGCCGATCACCGACGCCAGGGCCGTGCCCTTGATCACCTGCACCAGAAAGCCCACCGTGGGCGGGATGGCGATGCGCAAGGCTTGCGGGCCGATCACATAGCGCATCTTCTCGGCGAAGTTCAGCGCCAGGCTGTCGGCGGCTTCCCACTGGCCTTTGGGGATGGCGTTGACGCAGCCGCGCCAGATCTCGGTCAGGAAGGCGCTGGTGTAGAGCGTCAGTGCCACGCTAGCCGCTACCCAGGCCGACACATTGATGCCCAGCAGACCCAGTCCGAAGTAAGCCAGGAACAGCTGCATCAGCAGTGGCGTGCCTTGAAACAGCTGCACATAACCCGCCACGCCACGCTGCGCGCCCGGCAACCGGGCCAGCCGTGCCAGCAGCAGAGCCAGGCCCACCAGGCCGCCGCCGATGAAGGCCACCAGCGACAGGCCCACCGTCCAGCGCGCGGCCAGCAGCAGGTTGCGAAAGATGTCCCAGAGTGAAAAGTCGACCATGGCGTGCCCCCCTTACCGGCCGGCGTTCGGCAGCCGACCGAAGATGAACCTCGGGCCCAGCCAGTTGAGCAAGGCACGCACACCGACCGACAAGGCCAGGTACATCAGCGTGGCCACGATGGTGGCCTCGAAGGCGCGAAAGTTGCGGCTGTGGATCAGGTTGGCGGCATAGCTCAGCTCTTGCGCCGAGATCTGACCGCACACCGCCGAGCCCAGCATCACGATGACGATCTGGCTGGTCATGGCTGGCCACACCCGGCCCAGGGCCGGCGGCAGCACCACGCGGGTGAAAACCTGAAACTCGGTCAGCGCCAGGCTGCGTGCGGCCTCGATCTGGCCCTTGGGCGTGTTCTCGATGCCGGCACGCACGATCTCGGCCGCGTAGGCGCCCAGGTTGACCACCATGGCGATGATGGACGCCACCTCGGGGCTGAGCTTGAGCCCCAAGCTGGGCAGGCCGAAGAAGATGAAGAACAGCTGCACGATGAAGGGCGTGTTGCGGATCAGCTCCACATACACGCCCACCGACGCGGCCAGGGGTTTGGGCCCCCAGGCGCGCGCCCAGCCGCAGGCGATGCCCACACCCACGCCCAGCACCGCAGCCGCTGCGCTCAGGCCCAGCGTGAAGCCGGCACCGCGCAGCAGCGCCGGCCATTCGGCCAGCACGGCCAGGAAGTCGAGTTGGATCATGGTGCAGTGCCCTTCAACCGGGCTCAGTTCGGCAGGTCGCCCGCGGGGCGGCCAAGCCACTTCTGCGCCATCTTGTCGAGGTCGCCGCTGGCCTTGGCGGCGGCGATGATCTCGTTGACCTTCAGCCGCAGCTTGTCTTCGCCCTTGCCCAGACCGATGTAGTTGGGACTGTCCTTGAGTACGAACTTGAATTCGGTGCCCAGATTGGGGTTGCGCTGCATCATGTTGCCCGCCACCTGTGCGCCGGTGGCCAGCACCTGCACCTGACCCGCAACGAAAGCAGCCACGGTCGCGTTGTTGTCCTCGAAGCGCTTGATGTCGGCGGCGGCGGGAGCGATCTTCGTCAGCTCCAGGTCCTCGATCGCGCCCCGCGTCACGCCGACCGTCTTGCCGGCGAGATCGGCCGGGCCCTTGACGACCAGGTTCTTCGCCGCGAACACGGCCTGGAAGAACGGCGAATAGGCGGCCGTGAAATCGATGACCTTCTCGCGCTCGGCGTTCT
>JANOAQ010000009.1:0-1998 GCA_031411195.1 Burkholderiaceae bacterium
GGCGGAATTTCTGGCCCATGTGACCCGCAGCGTGCAGGCAGGGCCGGTGGCGGATTGGACCTATGATGAAGACGCCTGGGCGCGCCTGGGTTTTTGACGACCGTATGAGCCCCGCCTGCCGTACGAAAAACTACCGCGTGACGCACCCGAAAGAGTTGCCGCTGCGCTCGTTGCAGTTCTATGCAACGGCACCCTACGCCTGCAGCTACCTGCCTGACCGGCAGGCACGCTCGCAGGTGGCCACGCCCAGCCACCTGATCCACGCCGAGACCTATTCCGGCCTGGTGGCAGCCGGCTTCCGGCGCAGCGGCATGTTCACCTACCGCCCTTATTGCGACGGCTGCCGCGCCTGCGTGCCGCTGCGTGTGCCGGTGGACAGCTTCGAGCCCACGCGCAGCCAGCGCCGCGCCGGCAAGCAGCATGCGAACCTGGTGTCGCGTGTGCTGCGCCTGGGCTTCGTGCCCGAGCACTACCAGCTCTACCTGCGCTACCAGAGCGGCCGCCACAGCGGTGGCGGCATGGACCAGGACAGCGTCGACCAGTACACCCAGTTCCTGCTGCAAAGCCGCGTCAATTCACGCCTGGTGGAGTTCCGCGAACCCGCCGTGAACGGCCAGCCCGGCGCGCTGAAGATGGTCAGCATCCTGGACGTGCTGAGCGACGGCCTGTCCGCCGTTTACACCTACTACGAGCCCGAGGCCGGCACCAGCTACGGCACCTACAGCGTGCTGTGGCAGATCGAGCAGACCAAGCAGCTCAAGCTGCCCCATGTCTACCTGGGCTACTGGATCGCCGAGAGTCCCAAGATGGCCTACAAGGCACAGTTCGGGCCGCACCAGCTGCTGGTGGACGGCCAGTGGCGCATGGCGTCAGAGGATTGACCAGTTCTCCGCGTCGGCCGATGCCGCACGGCCGTCCTTCTGCAGCTTGATCAGGTGCGCCAGCAACGAACGGCGCGCCATGCCATGCAGGGCTGCAGGCACATCGTCATAGACACGCGGCAGCAACTCCTCCAGGCTGCCCTGGCTCAACGCCGTCAAAGCGGCGCTCACTTTGGCCTCGCGCCGCAAGCGGTGCGCCACCAGGCCCTGCAACACGGCGTTGGGCTGCGCCACCAGAAAGCCGTGCCCAGGCGCCAGCCACTCCAGGCCGCGTGACTGCAAGGCCTGCAGCGCGCCCAGGTAGGCAGCCATGTCGCCGTCGGGCGGGTTGATGACGACGGTGGAGCCTTGCATCACGTGGTCGCCGGTGAACAGCAGGCGCTCTTCCTGCAGCAGGAAACACAGGTGGTTGGAGGCGTGGCCGGGGGTGTGGATCACGTCCAGCGTCGTGCCCGGGCCCAGGGCCAGGCGTTCGCCACCCCGCAGTTCGCGCGTGGGCGCAAAGCTCTCGTCCTGCCACATCGGGTGCGCGGCGCGGCGACCCCGCACCGGCGCGCCGGTGGCGGCGGCCAGCGGCACGGCACCCGGTGAGTGGTCCTTGTGCGTGTGCGTCACCAGGATCTGCACGATGCGGCCTGGCGCGGCGGCCAGGATGGCACGCACATGATTGTCGTTAGCCGGGCCAGGGTCGATGACCGTCCATTCATCACCCTCGCCCACCAGATAGGTGTTGGTGCCCGGGCCCGTCATCGGTCCAGGGTTGGGCGCCGTCACGCGCACGATGCGCGTTGACAGGCGCACCGCCCGGCCCGCCACCAGGTCGGCATGCGCCGTGCCGTTTCCTTCAGGGTCCAGCCGGCCGATTTCGGCATACGGCAGTTCGTCCGGGAGCACCACGCGCGGGCCCCGCTCGCTGGCGGCGCGGCGCGGCATGATCAGGGGCACCTGCGTCAGTGCACGTGCCCAAGCCATGGCCGCGTCGGCTGTGCGGTGGCGGCCCAGGTCCTGCAACGTGCGGCGCGTCACCGGCAAGAGCGTCAGGCCACGTTCGCGTTCCAGCGCCTGCGCCGGTGTGAGCCACATCAGTTCCACCGCCTCGCCCAGGTCGGCTTGTGCC
>JANOAQ010000010.1:0-12118 GCA_031411195.1 Burkholderiaceae bacterium
CGGCCGACCGAGGCATGGTGATGACCGACGTGCGCCTGGTTGAAAAGCAGGGCGGCAAGTCGGGTCACTGGCGGGCCGAGGACGGCGGCGCTGGCTGAGATTCCCGCCCCCACGTCGCTTCGCTCCTGCCCCCCGAGGGGGCGCTCAGCCGCCTTGGGGCGGCCCGGCGTCGGCTGCCGCGCCCGGCAGCAGCAATGGCAGCGTGGTGAACTCACGCCACGGGTGCGGCCCCTGCACCGGCTGGCACTGGAACTGCGCGGCCCCTTCGGGCTTGTCGCAGGGCGCGAAGAATTCGTCGGCGTCGGGGTTGTGAAACTCGCGCAAGCGCTGCGCCAGCCAGCGCGCGGCATCCACCTGGCCAGTCAGTGCCAGTTGGCGCGCCCAGGCGATCATGAGCCGGGTGTCCAGCAAGGCGTGCGTGGCCCGCATCAGGCCCAGTGCGGCGCTGGCCGGTGGCACCTCGTTGGTGGCGGCAGCGTAGTCGGCCTGGTGGGCAAAGAACGGGCTGCGCTGGCCCTGGGCAATGCGCTCGGCCAGCGGGCCGCTGTTGTCACTGGGCGCGTAGATCTCGACCACGCGTTGATAGTCCACCAACGACAGCATGCCGCCGGCCACCATCACCACACCCGCCAGCAGGCCGGCCAAGGGGCTGTCGTTGGCGCGCGACGGTGCGGCGGCAGTACTGGCTGAGCCGCCTGGCGTGCCCAACGCCAGGCCCCAGGCCAGCGCCGTGGGCAGCAGGAAGTAGGCGTACCAGAGCGGGTACTCCACCTGGCTGTGCAGGGCGCACAGCAGCACCAACAGCAGGCTGGCCCGCGACACGTTGGCTGCCTCACCCTGGGCGCGCAGCGCCGCCATTCCGGCCTGCACCAGCGCTGCGCCCAGCAGCAGCAGCACCAGCGCCGACAGCGGCAGGCCCAGTTCCACCATCAACTGCAGTGCCAGGTTGTGGGTGTGGTCGAAAAAGGCCGTGGGCCGGTTGTCGAAGGCGCTGAGCGACCAGGCATAGTTGAACTCGCCGAAGCCCACGCCTGCCCACGGGTTCTGCAGGATCAGCAGCCCCGTGGTGCGCCACACATTGGGCCGGGCATTGGGGCTGGCGCCTCCGGCGGCCACCTCGGCCGACACCCGTGCACCTGCACCCAGTGCCTGCTGGCTGTAGTCGCCCCACCAGCCCATGCCCAGGTAGGCCAGGCCGTACAGCACCGGTGTGGCCACCAGCACCCAGCGCGCCGTGGCCGGCAGGCGCCGGTCAACCACGCCCCACAGCAGCAGCAGCACCAGGCCGGCCGCACCGGTGCGCGAGGCGCTCAGCTCGACCCCGACCACCAGCAAAACCGCCAGCCCCCACAGCCAGGCGCGGCCCAGCTTGCCCAGGGCGTGCAGGGCCACGGCCGCCACCAGTGCCCACAGCAGCAGATCGCACAGATGGTTGGGCTGGCGCAGATTGCCCGATGCACGGCCGGGCAGCACGGCCTGGGCGATCCAGCTGCCGTCGGCCCACTCGGGCGCAAACACCTGCACCAGGGCCACGCCGCTGCTCAGCACGCCCGAGGCCAGCAGGCCCCAGGCCAATGCCACGAACACAGCAGTGCGCTGCGGCCCGCGGGCGGCACAGCTGCCAACAGCCACCATCAGGCCCGCAGCAGCCAGCAGACCCACCGCCTGCAAGGACAGCGACATGGGCAGCGTGCCCCATTGCCAAGAGGCCAGCGCCGCCAGCAGCACCAGGCCGATGGCGGCCAGCAGGGCGCCTGTCTCGCGCAGCAGCAGGCGCCCCGGCGCCAGCACCACCGCCAGCCCGCCCCACAGCGCCACCGCCGCGCATTGGTTGAGCATGGTGGCCGACGGCGGCCGGTGCAGCGCCAGCAAGGTGGGCACCACGGCCGCCAGCACGGCGGCAGCCAGCAGCAGGGCGCGATCAAAGGTCGCTCGCGGCGGTTGTGTGGGCAAAGTCAAAGACATCGGGCGGGTGGCCGGCGCGGCCGGGCATCGTGAACGCGCCGCAGTAAACCACAAGCGGCGGCGGCAGACTTCAGCGGCTGGTGACCCAATCCACCAGGGCCAGCCCTGGCACGCGTTGAAACTCCCGCGTGTTGTTGCTGACCAGGGTGACGCCCAGGGCCAGCGCGTGCGCCGCAATCTGAGTGTCGAGCGGACCGATGGGCGTGCCGGCGGCCTCCAGCGTGGTGCGCAGCGGGCCATAAGCGGCTGCGGCCGCGTGGTCGAAATCGGCCACCTCCAGCGGTTCCAGAAACTGCCGCAAAGCCGCCAGGTTACGCACTGAGCCACTGCGGGCGGCGCCAAAGTACAACTCGGCGGCCGTGATGCTGGACACGCCCAGGCCGGCCGATTCATGCGCCCGCAAGGCATCCAGCACCTCGGGCGGGCGGTGCTTGATGGCGTAAATGCAAATGTTGGTGTCGAGCATGAAGCGCATCACCGCAGCCCAGGCTCAGAAGCTGTCGCGTTGTTCGGCCTGCTCGGGCTGCGCGCGGTCGGGAAAGTCATCAAACTGGCCCAGCACCTGGATCAGGCGCTCGATCGACGGGCGGCGTGTGGGGCTGAGGATCACCCGGTCGCCATCTCGCTCGATGAACACTTCGTTCATGCCTTCAAAGCGAAACGCCCTGGGCAGGCGCACGGCCTGGCTGCGGCCGTTCAAAAAGAGTTTGGCGGATTGCATGGGGTACCTCGTCAGAGATTGATATATCAAGTCTATACCATGCAGTGCCGCAGATGCATAGGACCCAGGTGTGAACGCGAATGGCGCTACAACGGGCCGCGCCATTAAAAACGCCCACCGAGGTGGGCGTTTCGATGGGGTGGCGCGGCGGCCTCCCAGTTCGAGCCTATTGAATCGATCAGTTCTTGACGTAGTTGTTGGTGACACAGTTGCCGCTGTACGCCCAGGTCAGGCGGCCATTGGCATCGGTGGGCGTCATGGTGCAGGTGTCGCCGGCGGCGATGCCCTTGAAGGCATTGGGCGTCAATGTGATCACACCGGCGGCCACCGCAACGGCATTCAGGGCGCCGGTGGTCACGCCGGTCACGGCCGCAGGCACCGGATCGGTACCGGCATTGCAGTCGGTCAGGGCGTTGTTCATGCTGAAGCAGATCTCGACACCCTTCTTGTGGTTACCGCCGCCGGAAATGACTTCGGTGTAAGCCGCTTTCTTCATGTACGACTGGTAGGCCGGCAGGGCCACGGCAGCCAGGATGCCGATGATCGCGACGACGATCATCAGTTCGATGAGGGTAAAACCTTGCTGAACGCGTTTCATGGCAATCTTTCCAGGGTGGTTTGAGGAGGACAACAAGTCCAATCACGCAGGTTGCGTGCCATGCGTCACAGTGGTTGAAATGGGCCAATTGGCTGCCTTGCAACCCAAAATAGACCCATGCAAGTGCCCTGAATGGTCACCCTGGGCGTTGGTTCTGACCAAAGGTGTCGTGCCTGTATCCGAATGAAGCCACCAATGAAAAACGCCCACCGAGGTGGGCGTTGCGATGGGGTGGCGCATCGGCCACCCATTTCGTGGCCAATCAGCGCGATCAGTTCTTGACGTAGTTGTTGGTGACGCAGTTGCCGCTGTACGCCCATGTCAGGCGTTGATTGGCCGAAGTGGGCGTCATCGTGCAGGTGTCGCCGGTGGCGATGCCCTTGAAGGCATTGGGCGTCAGCGTGATCACACCGGCGGCTACGGCAACGGCATTCAGGGCGCCTGTGGTCACGCCGGTCACGGCCGCGGGCACCGGATCGGTACCGGCATTGCAGTCGGTCAGGGCGTTGTTCATGCTGAAGCAGATCTCGACACCCTTCTTGTGGTTACCGCCGCCGGAGATGACTTCGGTATAGGCCGCTTTCTTCATGTACGACTGGTAAGCCGGCAAGGCCACGGCGGCCAGGATGCCGATGATCGCGACGACGATCATCAGTTCGATGAGGGTGAAACCTTTTTGGACGCGCTTCATGGCAATCTTTCGGGAGTGGTGGGGGTGGGGGCTGACGGACACCTGAAACGTTGCAGAACGCGTGCCAGGGGGTGTCAGCTTACAAAGTGTGGCAAATCGCACAACTGGCTGGGTACCGGGGCCGTTTTTCGTCAACTCGACGGCGCTGGGGGTGACGTTTCCTGTCACTGCGCCCGATCAGGACAGGTGCATCACTTGGCCGACGGCCAGGGCGTGCACGTGGTGGCGGTGGTCAATGGCGGCAATTTCGCTCATGACCGCATCCAGTTCACCGGGTTTGATGTGGGTGATGTAGACGTTGGTACCCTGGGCCAGAAACTGCAATTCACGGCCCAGCGCCAGGGGATGCAGGTGACGACTGACAGCAGCAAGTTGCCGCGCATCGTTGCGAAAGGCGGTTTCGATCACCAGGCTGCTCACCGGCAGCGACTGCAGGCGTTGCCAGAGCGCCGGGTTGGGGGCGGTGTCGCCGGTGAAGACCCAGGCTCCGCGCTCGCCCAACACCGCAAAGCCCACGGCCGGCACAGTGTGCAGGGCGGGCAGAACCTCGATCCGT
Organism: Burkholderiaceae bacterium; assembly: GCA_031411195.1. Classification (GTDB taxonomy): domain Bacteria; phylum Pseudomonadota; class Gammaproteobacteria; order Burkholderiales; family Burkholderiaceae_C; genus Pseudaquabacterium. The sequence goes on from JANOAQ010000010.1 coordinate 4,532, forward strand.
CGTTCACCAAAGCTCAACACGTCACCGGTGTTGAACGGGTTCAGCGCCAGCACCGGATGCTCGGCCGAGGGCAGGCGCGTGAAGTCGGGCCAGAGCGCGCCGTTGAAGATGTGTTTTCGCAGTGCGTCCAGAGTTGCCGGCAGGCCGTGCACCTGGATGGGTGCGTGCCCTGCGCGGCGGCGCATCACGCTGTCGGCCAGCAAGGGCACGCCCAGCACGTGGTCCAGGTGCGAATGGCTCAGCAGGATGTGGTCGATGCGGGCCAGTTCATCAAGCGTGAGATCACCCACCCCGGTGCCGGCATCGATGAGCACATCGTGGTCAAGCAGGAAAGCCGTGGTGCGGCAGCCCGCCGCAATCGAGCCGGAGCAGCCGAGGACGCGAATGTGCATGGAACGTTGAAAGCCGTCCTGGCCGGCAAGTTTCAGTGGGGAAGGCGGGCCGCAGCGCCGTCGAGAATCTGCATGGTGCCGGCCGCTGATCGGCCTTGCAAGCCGGTGCCTGGCGATTTCCGCACGATGGCAGGGCCTGAGCCAACACGGTTGCCGCTCAGCGTGAACTTGATCACGCCGCGCCGGACTGGCCGCCTCAGCCGTGCACGAACTGCATCTGTGTGCCGGCCAGCTCGATCAGGTCGCCATTGGAAAGCGGCGCGGTTTCGGTGGCCAGGGGCACACCGTTGATGCTGGGCCGCAACGCGCCTTCGACATGGGCCAGTACATAACCCGTGGGGCGCTTGGTGATGGAGGCCACTTGCACGCCGGGCTTGCCCACGGTGGTAACCACTTTGGTAAGCGTGACCGAGCGGCCCGCCGCCGCGCCGCTGAGCACCTTGATCGACGCCGAAGCGCCCATGTTGTGCGGCTGCGCCGCTGGCGCCATGGGCTGCAGGCTGGGCATTGGCGAGGTCTGGTTGTAAGGCGAATGAGGCGCCCCACCCGCTGCACCCGGCCGCATGATCATGGTTTTTTCGTAGTCGTCGTTGTCCTCGACGAGGTACTTGATCTTGTACTTGCCGACTTCCACCGTGTCGTTGTGGGCCAGCATCAGCTTTTAGACAGCCTTGCCGTTGATGTAGGTAACGTTGGTGCTGTTGAGGTCTTCGATGAAGACGTCGTTGCCCAACATCTGCAGAACGGCGTGCTCACCGCTGACGGCAAGGTTATCGATCACGATGTCGTTGTAGGGCCGACGGCCTAGCGTGGTCTTGTCCTTGGTGATCTGCACATCCTTGATCACCACGCCGTCGAGAGACACTACCAGCTTGCCCATGCTTGCCCTTTTTGTCTGTCTGGCCGTCGCCCGCCCTGGATGACAGGCGCTCAACGTTCAAGTTTGCGTTGCCTCAGCGCCCGAATTTCCACCAAGGGTGCGTGGCCCCCGTGGGGCCTCCTGCCACGCGCACGAGTATCAACGCAATATTATCCTTTCCACCAGCATCGTTGGCGGCATCTATCAGCGCCTGACCGGCTTCGGGCAAGTGCTCGTTGGTCTGCAGCAGCCGGGCGATCATGGCGTCGTCCAGCATGTCGGACAGGCCGTCGGAACACATCAGATAGACGTCACCGGGTTGAACCTCGTGCAGGTGGGTTTCCAGCAGCACGGTGTCTTCGACGCCGACGGCGCGGGTGACCAGGTTCTTGTTGGCCGAAAACGCAGCTTGCTCGGGCGTGATGAGACCGGCGTCGATCTGCTCCTGCAGCAGCGAGTGGTCGCGGGTGATCTGGACCAACTGGCTGGCGCGCCAACGGTAGGCCCGTGAGTCGCCTACATGGCCCAGGTGCAGCTGGCCCTTGCGGAACACCGCCACCACCAGCGTTGTGCCCATGCCGGCGTAGTGTGGGTTGGCGTTGGCGGCATTGAAGATGGCGCGGTTGGCGTTGTCCACGCAGATGTCCATGGCCCGGCGCACTTCCGCGTCGCTGGCGCGGCCTGCTGCTTCGGCCAGCCAGCGCCCAAGCTCGTTCTTCAGGAAGCCTGTGGCCATGTTGCTGGCCACTTCGCCAGCGTTGTAGCCCCCCATGCCATCGGCCAGCACGGCCAGGGCATTGGCATCGTCAACCGCAACCGAGTCTTCGTTGTTGCTGCGTGCGCGGCCGGTGTCAACGGCGTGGAAGAACTCGAACGTCATGCGAGGAGGCGCAGCTTGGGGGTGAAGGTAACCGGTTGGGTCGCCGATTGTGCCTTGGAAGTCTTGGCCCGCCGCCGCATTGAAGCCAGCCCTCGAACCTGCTACTGGCCGGGCGATCCGCTGGGGGCCAGTACCCGTGTCATCACCGCGGCCAGCGCCGCTGCCCGGTCGGCCCATGCCGTCAGGTCGCCTGGCCGATTGGTGGGGTCAGCGGCGAGCAACTGGTGCACCGCCTGGGTCACGCTGGGTGGCAGGTCTGGCCGCAGCGTCGCCAAGTGGGTTGGCGGCTGACTGGCCGTGGCGCGCAGCAACTCGCCCAGAGTGGATGCTTCGTGGGGACGGCGGCCTGCAAACAGCTCGAACAACATGACTCCCAAGGCATACGTATCACTGGCGGGGCTGGCGGCTTGACCGGCCAGCAGCTCCGGTGCCATGTAGGCCGGGGTGCCCAGGGTCATGCCGGTGCGGGTGGCTTCAGCGTCATCAACCTGTGCCACCCCGAAATCAGCCAGCTTTACTTGCCCGGCCGACAGATTGAGCAGCACATTGGCCGGCTTCAGATCGCGGTGCACGACGCCATGTGCGTGGGCATGTGCCAACGCGCCAGCCACCCGCGCACCGATCTGCATCACCAGGTTGTCCGGCAAGAGGCGCCGGGGGTGGGTATAGCGCGTGAGATCGGCGCCCCGCACGCGTTCCATCACCAGCCAGACCAGGTCTGATTCGATGCCGGCGTCGAGCAAGTGCACGATGTCCGGGTGGTTGAGCCGGCGCGCCAACGAGGTTTCTCGGCGCAAGCGGGACGACCACTCCTTGCGTTGTGTCGGCGGCAGGTCATGCGCGAGCCGTATCAGCTTGACCGCCACGGTCGCACCGGTGCGCATGTCCACCGCTTCAACCACCTCGGACGCCGCGCCCTCACCGAGCCGACCACCCAGGCGGTAACGGCCGTTCAGCGGCACCGGTGCGGCCAGCGTTGGCGGCGCATGCTCGGGTACCTTGCCCTTGCGCGAAAACCACACCACGAATCCTCCTTGCCGGCCCGTCTGCGCAGGCGCGGTCACATTCTAGGGACGGGGTGGTTGCATCGTTCGGGATCCCCCCAGTTTCTGGGCTGGGTTCAGTCCGTCAGCGCCAACATCACGGACAAGGCAGACGTCACGGTCACAGGCAGGGCCAGCCGCTGCCCCGAACCAACCTGCGCCGAACCGGTGATGGGTTCGACGACACCGCCCAGCCGTTGACGGCGGGCATCCAGTACCCGCAGGCCGGCACCCAGGCGCAAGCGCTGCTGCTGCACCAACTCTTGCAGCGGTGAGGCCGCCAGAACCCATTCGAAGCGCGCCTGGGGTGCGAGTGTCGGCAACCTGGCGCCCAGGCGGGCTTGCAGGTCACCGGCCCATTCGGCACGCTGCTGTTGGCGCTGCGCAGTAGACAACCAGCGCCCGACCCGGCTTGGCAGCTTGGGTGGGCACATCACCATCAGCCAGTGGGCGGGTTCGGCACCTGGCGCCAGCAGCGCCGCCATGACCTGTCGTGCGTGTTGGGTTTCATTGACCAATACAGCCATGCGTTCCATCGAGGGCTCCTCAAGCAGTTGGGGTGGCGGGTGAAACGGTGTTGAGATTTGCTCGCCGAGCCGCCCAGCGGCCCGCCATCAGCACGCCAACCACCAGCGCGGCATACAGGGCCAGGCGCGCCGCGAAGTGCGGGTCGAAGACCGCATCGAGCAGTGGTTCGCTGACAATCATCTTGGCGGCGGTGAAGGCCAGCACGCCTGCGCCGATGTAGGTGATGGCCGGGTAGCGGTCAATCAGCTTGAGCACCAGCGAGCTGCCCCAGACCATGATGGGCACACTCAGCAGCAGGCCAACGACGACAAGGTCGAAGCTGCCGTGGGCCGCGCCCGCCACGCCCAGAACATTGTCGACACCCATCAGCGCATCCGCGACCACGATGGTCTTCATCGCTGCCCAGAAGCTGGACACGCCCGAACCGTGTCCTTCGGCGCCTTCGGTGGGCACCAGCAGTTGGTAGGCGATCCAGATCAGCCCCAGGCCACCCACCAGCATCAGCCCCGGCACCTTCAGCAGCCGCACGACCACCAGCGTCATGGCGGCGCGAACCACGATGGCGCCCACGGTGCCCCAAAGTACGGCGCGCTTGCGCAGGTGGTCAGGCAGGTTGCGCGCGGCCAGTGCAATGACGATGGCGTTGTCACCAGCCAGCACCAGGTCGATCAGCACAATGGCCAGCAGGGCCGAAAACCAGGCAGGGGAGAGAAATTCCAAGATGGGCTCCATGGTGAACGGGTTGACGGGCCAACGCGTCAGCAGGGGGCCGGGCAATCGAAATGTCCCGAAAAAGGGGCCTTCGAGCGCGTCTGCCACCAGCAGTGCGTCGAAGGTCTTGCTCGGCCAGCTAGCGCTGGCTTGGGGGCCGGAAGCGATGCTTCGTGTTGACGACCCACCATCTCTGGCGCAGCACACAGGGCACCGCGAGCAGAGGGGCTACTCCCCTTCATCAACAAATTAAAGCAGAAAGCCCGGCAACCCTTTGAGTTGCAGGGCTTTGCAAACAACACAAAGAGTCGAGAAGCGTGAGATCAGTCTGCCTTGACGGCTGCCAAGGCGGCGCGGCGCTGCAGGAATGTCCCCAAGCCCACCACCAAGGCCGCGCCCAGTGCGCCAGCGACGTTGATCACCCAATGGGGTTGTTCGCCAAAACGTTGCGTCACGGCCGGATCAGTGAGCAGCATCTCGCCAGCCAGAAAACCCAGCAGCGCGGCACCGATGGTGATGATGACGGGGAAGCGCTCCATCACCTTCAGCAGCAAGGTGCTGCCAAAAATGATCAGGGGGATGCTGATGCCCAAGCCGAGCACCAGCAGCAAGGTGTTGCCCTTGGCGGCGGCCGCTACGGCGAGCACGTTGTCCAGGCTCATCACCAGGTCGGCGATCAGGATTGTGCGGATGGCGGTCATCAGGCCCGCACCTTCCTTGCCGATGCCTCCGTGGTCGTCGTCGTCTTCCATCAGCAAAGTGACGCCGATGTAGACCAGCAAGATGGCGCCGACGATCTTGAGGAACGGCCACTTGAGCATTTCCACCGCGATCAGCGTCAGCACAATTCGCATCACGATGGCCGCCGCACTGCCGAAGAAGATGGCTTTTTTCTGCTGGTGCGGCGGCAGTGAACGTGCCGCCAGCGCGATCACGACCGCGTTGTCGCCCGACAGCAGGATGTTGGCCAGGATGATCGAGCCGAGGGCGGCCCAGAAGGCGGCCGAGGTGAATTCCATGGTGCTGACTCCAGATTGTTGTTGTATGGCGGCCTGCGAGGGCAGGCCAGCGATCGGCGATTGGAAGTGTAGGAAAGTGACGCCACGTGCCGGTTCGTACTTCTACGCAAACTTCGTGGGCTAAAACAAAGGCCACCCGCAGGTGGCCTTCGGCGCGGGTTCAGTGGCAACTCAAAGAAGCGCCTTGAGCAGCTTGGCCATCTCGCTGGGGTTGCGCGTGATGGTGAAGCCGCACTCTTCCATGATGGCCAGCTTGGCGTCGGCCGTGTCGGCGCCGCCACTGATCAGCGCACCAGCGTGGCCCATGCGCTTGCCCGCTGGCGCAGTGACACCGGCGATGAAGCCGACGATGGGTTTTTTCATGTTCAGCTTGCACCAGCGCGCGGCCTCTGCCTCGTCGGGCCCGCCGATCTCGCCGATCATGATCACCGCATCGGTGTCCGGGTCGTCGTTGAAAGCCTGCATCACGTCGATGTGCTTCAGCCCATTGATCGGATCGCCTCCGATCCCCACCGCGCTGGATTGGCCCAGGCCGATTTCGGTGAGTTGCGCCACCGCTTCATAGGTCAGCGTGCCCGAGCGGCTAACCACCCCGATGCGGCCCTTGCGGTGGATGTGGCCGGGCATGATGCCGATCTTGATCTCCTCGGGCGTGATCAGGCCAGGGCAGTTGGGGCCCAGCAGCAGGGTCTTCTTGCCGCCCGCCGCTTCCTTGGCCCGCATCTTGTTGCGCACCTCCAGCATGTCGCGCACGGGGATGCCTTCGGTGATGCAGATGGCCAGGTCCAGGTCGGCCTCGACAGCTTCCCAGATGGCCGCTGCAGCGCCGGCCGGCGGCACGTAGATCACGCTGACGGTGGCGCCGGTCTGGCCGGCGGCCTCCTTCACGCTGGCGAAGATGGGGATGTCCGAGAACTTCTCGCCGGCCTTCTTGGGGTTCACGCCCGCCACGAAGGCGGCTTTGCCATTGGCATAGGCCTGGCAGCCCAGGGTGTGGAACTGGCCCGTCTTGCCCGTGATGCCTTGCGTGATGACCTTGGTATCTTTGTTGATCAGAATGGACATGTTGTTTTCTCCGGGCTCAGGCAACAGCAGCGACGATCTTGGTGGCCGCTTCGGCCATGGTGTCGGCCGCGATGATGGGCAGGCCGCTTTCGGCCAGCATCTTCTTGCCCAGGTCTTCGTTGGTGCCCTTCATGCGCACCACCAGCGGAACCGAGAGGTTCACCGCCTTGCAGGCCACGATCACGCCCTCGGCGATGGTGTCGCACTTCATGATGCCGCCGAAGATGTTGACCAGGATGCCCTTGACCTCGGGGTTCTTGAGCATGATCTTGAACGCCTCGGTCACCTTCTCGGCGGTGGCGCCACCGCCCACGTCCAAAAAGTTGGCCGGCTCGCCGCCGAACAGCTTGATGGTGTCCATCGTGGCCATGGCCAGGCCCGCGCCATTGACCAGGCAGCCGATGTTGCCGTCCAGGCTGATGTAGGCCAGGTCGAACTTGCTGGCCTCCACCTCGGCCGGGTCTTCTTCGTCCAGATCACGGTAGGCCACGATCTCGGGGTGGCGAAACAGCGCGTTCGCGTCGAAGTTGAACTTCGCGTCCAGCGCCATCAGCTTGCCCTTGCTGTCGCAGTTCAGTGGGTTGATCTCGACCAGCGAAGCATCGGTCTCCATGTAGCAGCGGTACAGGTTCTGGAACAGGGTGACTGCCTGCGCGATGGATGCATCGCCCAGGCCGATGGCGCGCGCGATCTTGGTGGCCTGCTCGGCACCCAGGCCGGTGAGCGGGTCGATCACTTCGGTGATGATCTTCTCGGGGGTGGCGTGGGCCACCTCCTCGATGTCCATGCCGCCTTCGCTGCTGGCAATGAAGGCCACCTTCTGGCTCTGGCGGTCGGTGACCAGGGAGACGTAGCACTCCTTGTGGATGTCGGCGCCTTCTTCGATGTAGAGGCGGCGCACCTTCTGGCCCACCGGCCCGGTCTGGTGGGTAACCAGCTGCATGCCCAAAATCTGGCCGGCCAGGTCTTTGACGCCGTCAACCGACTTCGTGACCTTGACGCCACCGCCCTTGCCGCGCCCGCCGGCGTGGATCTGGGCCTTCACAACCCACACCGGGCCGGCCAGCTTCTGCGCGGCTTCCACCGCCTC
>JANOAQ010000011.1:0-2379 GCA_031411195.1 Burkholderiaceae bacterium
GGCCAGCCAGAGTTTGAAGACGGCGTAGCCGCGCCACGGCCGCCAAGCCTCGGCGGCAGCGGTGCCGGCGGCCACGTCGCGCGCGCCCGGCGCCTGGCCCAGGGCTTTGAGCAGGGCGATGTCGGCGGCGGGCCAGGCGTCGGGCCAGCCCAGGGTGCGCAGGGCGATCAACTGGGCGCTCCAGTCGCCAATGCCGGGCAGGGCGGTCAGGGCGGCCAGGGTATGCGCCAGGTCGGCACCGGGCTGCAGGTGGAGCCGGCCTTCGGCCACTGCGGCGGCCAGGGCCTGCAAGGCCCGCACCCGCTGGCGCACGATACCCAATGTGCCGATGTCGGCCGGGTCGGCAGCGGCCAGCGTGGCGGCGCTGGGGAACAGCCAAATCAAATCTTCAAACGGTGTGCTGATCGGCGTGCCAAAGCGCTGTACCAGCCGCTGGCACAGTGTGCGCGCGGCCGCCACGCTGACCTGCTGGCCCAGGATCACCCGCACGGCGGTCTCGAAGCCACACCAGCTGCCGGGCAGCCGCACGCCTTCACGCGCCGGGCCTGGAACGCTGGCCAGCACCGGGTCGATCAAGGCCGGGTCGGCGTCCAGGTCGAAGGCGTGGCGGGCGCGTTGCAGCAGCGGCCCCAGGGCCGGGCGCAGACTGGGCGACACGCGCAGGTGCAACTCGCAGCGATCGGGCACGAAGCGGGCGCCGAGCCAGCCGGTCAGCGCCTGCCCCTGGTGCTGCACGGCCAGGGTACGGCGCACGGTCAGGCCGTCCACCACCTCTTGCCCGGGCACGGCGCGGCGGTGAAAGAAGCCCAGCAGGCCATCCAGGTCGTACGGTGGGCGCCAGGCCAGCTTCAGCGCGCCGGGCTCGGCGGCCCCTTCGCGCCGCAGCGCACTGGGGCTGAGCCGGTAGTGCTGCACAAACGCGGCATTGAAGCGGCGCAGGCTGCCAAAGCCACTGGCCATTGCCACCTGGGTAACGGGCAGGGCCGTGTCGGTCAGCAGGCGCTTGGCCAGCAGCAGGCGCTGAGTGGTCAGCCAGGCCAGCGGCGTCACGCCATGGCGGTTGGCAAAGATGCGTCGCAGGTGGCGGTCGGTCACGCCCAGGCGGGCGGCCAAGGCGGGCATGGGCGGGTCTTGGCCCTCGTGCGCGGCCTGGTCGAGCCAGCGCGCGGCCTGGTCGGCCAGCACGCTGGACGAATCGGTGAGCGACAGGCCCGGCGCCAGCACGGGCCGGCAGCGCAAGCAGGGGCGACAGCCGTTTCCTACGGCCAGGGCCGCATTGGCAAAGAAGCGGCAGTTTTCGCGCTTGGGCAGGCGCACCCGGCACACTGGGCGGCAGTAGATGCCGGTGGAGGTGACGCCCACGAACAGCCGTCCGTCAAAGCGGGCATCGTGGGTGTGCAGCACCCGGTAGGCGGCGTCGTGGTCCAGGATGTCGGCGGTGGGCATGGGGCGATGATAGGCAGCGCAGGGGTCGGCACTCGCCGTTTTCGGACCCGTGCATCGGCTCTCTAGAATCGGCCCCAGTAACAGCAACCCCCGAAAGCCCCCACCCATGCAAGTACAAGCCTCGGCCTTCAAGGCCTACGACATCCGCGGCGTCGTCGGCAAGGACATCGACGACACCTTTGCCGAGCACCTGGGGCGCGCCTTCGGCAGCGAATGCCTGCTGGCCGGCCAGAAGGCCGTGGCAGTGGGCCGCGATGGCCGTGTGTCGGGCCCCGGCCTGGTGGCCGGCCTGATCCGCGGGCTGAAGTCGACCGGCCTGGACGTGGTGGACATCGGCGCCGTCACCACGCCCATGCTGTACTACGTGGCGGCCACACGGGGTGCTCATGGCTGCAATTCAGGGGTCATGGTCACCGGCAGCCACAACCCCAAGGACTACAACGGCTTCAAGATGGTGATGGCCGGCCGTGCCATCTATGGCGACGACATCCAGAAGCTGCGCCAGCGCATCGAGACCGAGACTTACACCTTGGGCCGCGGCCGCAGCGCCAAGATGGACATCCTGGCCGAATACACCGCCCGCATCACCGGCGACGCCAAGCTGGCGCGGCCGATGAAGATCGTGGTCGATTCTGGCAACGGCATCCCCGGTGCCAGCTCGCCGGCCATCCTGCGTGCCCTGGGCTGCGAGGTGATCGACCTGTACAGCCAAGTGGACGGCGACTTTCCCAACCACCACCCCGATCCCAGCAAGCCCGAGAACCTGGCCGACCTGATCAAGGTGGTGCATGCCACCGGCGCCGAGTTGGGGCTGGCCTTCGTCGGCGACGGCGACCGACTGGGCCTGGTGACCAAAGACGGGCACATCATCTTCCCCGACCGCCAGCTGATGCTGCTGGCGCGTGATGTGCTCAGCCGCAACAAGGGCGCCAC
>JANOAQ010000012.1:0-5518 GCA_031411195.1 Burkholderiaceae bacterium
GGCACCGGGCCGGCTTCGCCGAAGGTCATGCCGATGGCTTCTTTCGGCGAGTACTTCTTCATCCAGTCGATGTACTTGGTCAGTGCATAGACCGCAGCCGGCGAGTTGGTGGCGCCACCGCGCGAGACCGATGCGCCCAGCGGCGTGCAGCCGTCGGCCGACGCGCGAATACCCCATTCGTCGACCGGCTTGCCGTTGGGGATGCCGATATCGGCAGTACCGGCCATCGACAGCCAGGCGTCGGTGAAGCGCCAGCCCAGTGACGGATCCTTTTTGCCGTAGTCCATGTGGCCGTAGATCGGCTTGCCGTCGATGTTCTTCACGTCGTTGGTGAAGAACTCGGCGATGTCCTCGTAGGCGCTCCAGTTCAGCGGCACGCCCAGCTCATAGCCGAACTTGGCCTTGAACTTGTCCTTCAGATCTTGCCGCGCAAACAGGTCGGCACGGAACCAGTACAGATTGGCAAACTGCTGGTCGGGCAGTTGGTAGAGCTTCTTGTCGGGGCCGGTGGTGAAGCTGGTGCCAATGAAGTCCTTCAGGTCCAGACCAGGGTTGGTCCACTCCTTGCCCTTGCCAGCCATGTAGTCGGTGAGGTTCATCACCTTGCCGTAACGGTAATGGGTACCGATCAGGTCGCTGTCGGTAATCCAGCCGTCATAGATGCTCTTGCCCGATTGCATCGAGGTCTGCAACTTCTCGACCACGTCACCTTCCTGGATCAGGTCATGCTTGACCTTGATGCCGGTGATCTCTTCGAACGCCTTGGTCAGCGTCTTGCTCTCGTACTCGTGGGTGGTGATGGTCTCGCTGACGACCGAGATCTCCTTGATGCCCTTGGCCTGCAGCTTCTTGGCGGCTTCGATGAACCACTTCATCTCGGCCATCTGGGCGTCCTTGCTCAGCGTGCTGGGCTGGAACTCGGCGTCGATCCACTTCTTGGCGGCGGCCTCATCGGCCCAGGCCGGGCTGGCCACCGCGAACATCGCGGCCAGGGCCAGCGGGGTGTAGCGCAACTTCATGTCTCATCTCCTGTGGTGTTTGTCTCCCCGATCTGCCGTGAAGGGTCACCGCGGCCCCGGGGAAACGCCGGGCCGGATCCCTGAGAACCGTGTCAGCCGCGCCGCATCACCAGCCCCAGCACCGCCATCGACAGCACGAAGCTGATCCAGATGCTGGGTTCGGCGTCCAGCGAGAACCACTCGGCGAACTTGCCCGCCAAGCCAATGAACACCAGGTTGATGTAAGCCGCGCTGAGCAGGCCGATGAACAAGCGGTCGCCACGCGTGGTGGCGATCGGCAGGAAGCCGCGGCGCATCACCGTGGGTTGCTTGATTTCCCACACCGTCATGCCCACCAGCGTCAATCCGATGCAGGTGAAGAACACGGCTACGGGCAACGTCCAGACCATCCAATCGAACATGTCAAACCTCCTCAATCAAGCCAGACCACGCACAGACGCAGCGGCAAGTGCAAGCAGACGCCGTGGAACCGGCTTTGCCGGGCCGCTGGCGGCGCCCCCTGGGGGGAGCGCCGCAGGCGCTTCGGGGGGGGATGTCATACCCGACCCATGGCGAAGCCCTTGGCGATGTAGTGGCGCACGAACCAGATCACGATCGCGCCCGGCACGATGGTCAGCGTGCCGGCGGCGGCCAGCGTGGCCCAGTCCATGCCGCTGGCGCTGACGGTGCGCGTCATCGTCGCGACGATGGGCTTGGCGTTGACGCTGGTCAGCGTGCGCGCCAACAGCAGTTCGACCCAGCTGAACATGAAGCAGAAGAACGCCGCCACGCCCACGCCGGCCTTGATCAGCGGCAGGAAGATGGTGATGAAAAAGCGCGGGAAGCTGTAGCCATCGATGTAGGCGGTTTCGTCGATCTCGCGCGGGATGCCGCTCATGAAGCCTTCCAGGATCCACACCGCCAGCGGCACACTGAAGACCAGGTGCGCCATCGCCACCGCCAGGTGCGTGTCCATCAACCCCAGCGTGGTGTAGAGCTGGAAAAACGGCAGCAGGAACACCGCCGGCGGCGTCATGCGGTTGGTCAGCAGCCAGAAGAACAGGTGCTTGTCGCCCAGGAAGCTGTAGCGGCTGAAGGCATAGGCCGCCGGCAGCGCCACCACCAGCGTGACCACCATGTTGATGGCCACGTAGATCAGGCTGTTGATGTAGCCCGAGTACCAGGACTCGTCGGTGAAGATCTTGGCGTAGTTGGCCCAGGTGAACTGCTGGGGCAGCAGCGAGAAGCTGGCCAGGATCTCCTCGTTGGTCTTGAAGCTCATGTTGACCATCCAGTAGATCGGCAGGATGGCGAACACCAGGTACGCGACCAGGAAGATCGTGCGCTTGTGGAACCGGTCATCCATGTGAACCCCCGTCGCGCTGCGCGCTTGCCCCCCGAGGGGGGATGCCTGTCTTGAGGCGGCTAGGCGACAGACTATGCATGGCCCTTGCCCTCCGCGTCAGCCGTGCCCACCCGCTGCATCCAGTTGTAGAGAATGAAGCACATCAGCAGGATGATCAAGAAATAGATCAGCGAAAAGGCCGCGGCCGGCCCCAGGTCGAACTGGCCCACCGCCTTCTGGGTGAGGAACTGGCTGAGGAAGGTGGTGGCATTGCCCGGCCCGCCGCCGGTCAGCACAAACGGCTCGGTGTAGATCATGAAGCTGTCCATGAAGCGCAGCAGCACCGCGATCATCAGCACGCCGCGCATCTTGGGCAGCTGGATGTAGCGGAACACCGCAAACTTGCTGGCGCCGTCGATGCGCGCGGCCTGGTAGTAGGCATCGGGGATGCTGCGCAGGCCGGCAAAGGCCAGCAGCGCGACCAGCGGGGTCCAGTGCCAGACGTCCATCACCAGCACGGTCAGCCAGGCATGCGTGGCGTTGCCGGTGTAGCTGTAGTCGATGCCCAGCTGCTGCAGCGTGGCGCCCAGCAGCCCGATGTCGGCGCGGCCGTAGATCTGCCAGATGGTGCCGACCACGTTCCACGGGATCAGCAGGCTGAGCGCGACCAGCACCAGCACGAGGCTGCTCTTCCAGCCGGTGGCCGGCATGCTCCGCGCCAGCGCGATGCCCAGCGGGATCTCGACCGCCAGTACCGACAGCGAGTAGACGATCTGCCGCAGCAGCGCCTCGTGCAGCTCGGGGTCGCGCATCACCGAAGCGAACCATTCCGTGCCGACGAACACCCGCCGCTCGGGCGAGATGATGTCCTGCACCGAATAGTTCACCACCGTCATCAGCGGCAGCACGGCCGAGAAGGCGACGCAGATGAACACTGGCAGCACCAGCCACCAGGCCTTTTGATTGACCGGTTTCATGCAATCACCTCGGGCAACAGGGTCTCGTCAGCCGCATAGAAGCAGGTGCGCGGCCCCGCCAGCCCCAGGTGCACGGTGGCACCGGCCTGCGGCGCACGCGCTTCGGGTGCCAGCCGCAAGCGCACGGTGTGCTCGCCGACCTTGGCGGTCACCAGCCAGTAAGTGCCGATGTCCTGCGACTGCACCACGGTGGCGGGCAGCGCGCCGGCATCGCCGGGCTGCGCCAACGTCACATATTCCGGCCGCACGCCCAGGCTCTCGGCGCCGGACGGCGCGCCGGGCAGCAGCGATGCCGGCAGGAAGTTCATGCCCGGCGAGCCGATGAAATGGCCCACGAAGCGGTGCGCCGGCCGGTCGAACAGCGCGTCGGCCGAGCCCACCTGCACCGCCTTGCCGCGCGTCATCACCACCACCTGGTCGGCAAAGGTCAGCGCCTCCACCTGGTCGTGCGTCACGTAGATCAGCGTCAGCTTCAGCTCGTGGTGGATCTGCTTGAGCTTGCGGCGCAGCTGCCACTTCAGGTGCGGGTCGATCACCGTCAGCGGCTCGTCGAACAGCACCGCCGACACGTCCTCGCGCACCAGGCCGCGGCCCAGGCTGATCTTCTGCTTGGCGTCGGCCGTCAGGCCGGCGGCACGCTGGTTCAGCTGGCCGCTCATCTCCAGCATCTCGGCGATCTTGCCCACGCGGGCCTTGATGCGATCAGGTGCCACGCCACGATTCTTCAACGGGAATGCCAGGTTCTCGGCCACCGTCATGGTGTCGTAGATCACCGGGAACTGGAACACCTGGGCGATGTTGCGCGCCTGCGGGGTCTTGCGGGTCACGTCATCGGCGCCGAAGTGCACCGTGCCGTGCGACGGCTGCACCAGGCCCGAGATGATGTTGAGCATGCTCGTCTTGCCGCAACCCGAAGGGCCCAGCAGCGCGTAGGCGCCCCCGTCGTCGAAGCTCATCTTCAGCGGCAGCAGCGCGTAGTCGGCATCCTGCTGCGGGTTGGGCCTGTAGCTGTGCGCCAGGTCGAGATCGATGCGGGCCATGTCAGACAGCCTTTCTGTCAGGGGCTTGCAGCAGCCCGCCGTCGGTGCCGAACACATAGGCCTGCGCCGGGTCGAGGTACAGGTTGAGCGTGGCGCCCAGGTCGAAGAAGTGCACGCCGCTCAGCTGGGCCACCAGTTCACCGGCGCTGGTGGCCACGTGCACGAAGGTGTCGGAGCCGGAGATCTCGGCCAGTTCCACCGTGCCGGGCAGCACCAGATCGCCCGGCCGCTGCTGCACCCGCAGCGCACTCGCGCGCAGGCCGATGGTGGCGTCCAGCGGTACACCGGGCAGCCGCGTCTGCAGGTTCAGCCCCAGCCGCAGGGCGCCGCCCTCGGGCAGGTTCATTGGCGGATCGCTGAAGGCACGCGCCACGCGGATCGAGGCCGGGCGGTGGAACACCTCGGCGGTGGGGCCGTACTGCAGCACCTCGCCGGCGTCCATCACCGCTGTCCAGCCACCCAGCAGCAGCGCCTCGGTCGGCTCGGTGGTGGCATAGACTACCGTCGACGATCCTGCCGCAAACAGCGCCGACAGCTCGTCGCGCAATTCTTCGCGCAGCTTGTAGTCGAGGTTGACCAGCGGCTCGTCCAGCAGCATCAGCGGGGCGTCCTTGGCCAGCGCGCGGGCCAGGGCCACACGCTGCTGCTGGCCGCCCGACAGCTCGGCCGGCAGCCGCTGGAGAAACGGCTCGATGTGCAGCTTTTCGGCCAGCGCCTGCACCCGCTGGGCGATGGCGGCCTTGTCCATCGCGCCGCGCAGCTTGAGCGGCGAGGCGATGTTGTCGAACACCGTCATCGACGGGTAGTTGATGAACTGCTGGTAGACCATGGCCACGTTGCGCTCGCGCACCGGCATGCGGGTGACATCCTGGCCGTCGACCGACACGCGGCCCGCGGTGGGCACGTCCAGCCCGGCCATCAGCCGCATCAGCGTGGTCTTGCCGGCCTGGGTGGCGCCCAGCAACACCGTCACGGTGTCGGGCTGCAAGGCCAGGTTGAGCGGGTGCAGGTGCACCGCCGGGCCCACCTGGTGCTGCAGATCGCTCAGGGTCAGTTGCATGCCGCCTCCGTGGCCTTGGCAACTGCGCAGTTGGCAGCCCACCAGGCCGCCACCTGGGCACGCTGTTCGGGGCTGTAGTGCAAGCCCAGTTTGGTTCG
>JANOAQ010000013.1:0-16221 GCA_031411195.1 Burkholderiaceae bacterium
GGTCATCCACGGCCTCTATGGCGACGTCTACTCGGCCGGGCCTGAATCAGCCGTTGCGCCGTTTCGATGGCTGGCGTTGGGCGGGCTCTTTGCCTGGGTGACGCCCGTGTTGGTCGTGGCTGAAACCACCCAGGGCCATGCCCGAGCGCTGATGTGGCTGGGCCTGTCCTGCCTGTTGCTCGTCGTCCTGGGCAATGCGTGGGTACTTCCCGCGGCGGGCGCCGTGGGCGCAGCCAAGGTCTTGTGCCTGTGTGAGGGCTTTGTGTTTTGCGTGCTGCTGTGGCGGTTTGCCGTCCGTGGTGATGTGCGGTTGAATGCCGGCTGGTTGATCTACCTGTTGCCGGCCCTGGCGCTCGGAGCCGCCATGCTCGCGCTGCAAGCCTTTCCCCTGTGGCAGTTGGCGGTAGGCGCGGTATGGTTGCCCGCCAGCCTGGTGGCCTTGAGTCAGTTGCCCGCACAGCGCGCCTGCCGCGCCAGCATGGCGCAGGTTTCAACCCCCTGGATGCCACCCGCCTCCGCCCGATGAACCGTAACCCGGAACCCATTCCCGTGACGCCCACTTCGCCTGATTGCCTGGTGCTCACGCACGGTTGTGCCAGTCTGGTGCACACCGCCAGCGGCGCAGCCCTGGTCGACCTTGAACTGGGCTTCGGCGCGGCCTTCCTCGGTCACAGCCATGACCAGGTGACCGCCGCGCTGCAGCTGCAGGCCGGTCAATTGATGAGTTGTGGGCGCAATCCGACTTCGCGCACGGCTGCAGTGGAGGCGCTGCTGTCCGAGCTGCTGCCCTTGGGCATGCGGCCAGCCGGCCTGTGCTCTACCGGGATGGAGGTTGCCGAATTCGCGATGCGCCTGGCAGCCAACCATTCCGGGCGCAAGGCGTTCGCGGGTTTTGCCAGAAGCATGCACGGCAAGTCGGCCATGACGGCGGCCCTGTGCTGGCCCAATGCCCCGTTGCAGCCGGAAGCCTTGCATCGCCTGCCCTTCGTCGATGAAGCCTCTGAAGCCGACATCCTGGCGGCGCTGGAAGCGCAGTTGCGCACGCGCACGCTGGCGGCGCTGTTCGTCGAGCCCATCCAGGGCTCGAACCGTGCGCACGAGGCCAGCGTGGCGTTCTATGACCAGGTGCTGGCCCTCTGCAGGCAGCATGGCACGCTGTCGGTGTTCGACGAAACCCTGACAGGGCTGTACCGCAGCGGCCCGGCTTTCTACTGCAACCGGCTGCGGGCTGCGCCGGACGTGCTGCTCTTCGCCAAGAGCCTGGGCAACGGCTTTCCGGTGGCGTCGATCGCCCTGGGGGCAGACATTGCGGTGCGCGCCGAGGCCCTGCCCGGCAGCACGTTCTCGGCCAATGCGATGGCGCTGGCTGCGGTGGAAGGCACCTTGACGGCCATGGCTGGCTTGCCGATGCAGCAACTGGTGGCTGACATCGAGGCCGTCGTGTTGGCGATGGCGCCCGCACTTGCCGCGGCCGGCGCCACGCTGCGCGGCAGGGGCGCCTTGTGGTGCATCGAGTTTGCCGATGCCCCGCGCGCGCGCCGTGTTCATGCAGCCGTTCGTGCCGGGGGGCTGCTGTTGTCATGTACCGACCGTGCAATCCGCCTGGTGCCCGCCGCCACCATTGCGCCGCAGACCCTGCGCGAGGCCTGCGACAAGATCGTCCAGGCCTGTGTGGCCGATCCTGCCTGATGGCCGGCCAGTCAAACAGCGGCAAAGTCATGTCCGGACGACTCTTCATCTTCGGCGATGGCAACTTTGCCGACATGGCGCACTACCTGTTCAGCACCGACAGTGCCTACGAGGTTGCCGGTTTCACGGTGGACGCAGCGTTTCTCAAGCGTGAGCGCTTCAATGGTCTGCCTGTGATCGCCTACGAGGCGCTGAGGCGCTCGGCAGACCGCAGCCAGGTCACCGTCTATGTGGCCATCGGTGTGTCCGGTGTCAATGCGGTGCGGGCCGCCAAAGTGGCGCAAGTCCAGGCCGACGGGTTCAGGCTGGCCAGCTTTGTCAGCAGCCACGCACGCGTGCCGCCGGGCTTTGCAGCCCAAGCCAACACCATGATCATGGACCAGGTCAACATCCATCCCAAGGTGCAGATCGGTGCCGATACGGTGGTGTGGAGCAACAGCCGAATCGCCCTGAATGCGCAGATCGGCAACCACGTCTGGATCACCTCGGCGGTGATCGGGGACGGCGCGGTGATCGGTGACCACAGCTTCATCGGCCTGAACGCCACCATCGCGCCGTTTGTCACCGTCGGGCAGCGAAACCTGATCGGCGCGGCGGCCGTGATTCAGCAAGACACCCCAGACCACGCCATCTACCGCGGGCCCCGCAGCGTGGCGTCAAGAGTGTCCACCTTGCACCAGCGGGGCAGCCGTCTGATTCGCTGAACAGGGCGGCACCGCTG
Source organism: Burkholderiaceae bacterium (assembly GCA_031411195.1). Taxonomy (GTDB): domain Bacteria; phylum Pseudomonadota; class Gammaproteobacteria; order Burkholderiales; family Burkholderiaceae_C; genus Pseudaquabacterium. Next base: position 2,411 of record JANOAQ010000013.1, read on the forward strand.
GCTCAGTGGGCGCCGGGCAGGGTGGTCAGCAGGTCAGCAGACAGCGGGACGTCTCGCATGCCGGCGCTCAAGCGCAACATCATGGGCAGCACCATTTCAGCGCTGGCTTGAAGCGCAGCCGGATTCAGCGGCTGATCGACAGCCAGGCGCGGTGGGTGCCACCCATCGTAGAAAAGGCGAATGCCTGCCTGCCAAAACGCGGGGTGGATTCGCGCCAGGTGGCCTTCGTCAAAATAGAACACCGGCAGGTCGGCCAGCACCCGGTGAATGCTGGAGAAGGACATCATGTTCCAGAAGAACGCGTACTCGGCCGCCATCAGGCAATGCATGTAGTCGGCATAAGGCAGATCGCCATGGGCATGCAGCCATGGCCCATCGGGCAGCCGTTGCAGCAAGTCCCGCACCAGCGGGCCTGGTCCGACCAGCCAGGCGGCCCGTCCCGCCCGGTTGCAGTCGCGCAGGCGCGCGATCAGCTGATCGATGAAGCCGCCCTGGCGCTCACGGTTGAGCATGCGAAATTCCAGGGCTGAAATCACAAACAGCCAGTGAGCTGGTGCGGTGGCTGGCGTCCGGTCTGGCGCTGTGGGTGCCAGGGTGTTGCCGCCGAGATAGCCCCGACAGCGAGGGTCTGCGGCCAGTGCCGGCAGGCGTGCAATGGGTGCAGGGTAGACATGCCAGGCCCGGCGCAGCAGGCCGGTGATCGGCCAGAGCACCAAGGCACCCAGCAGGGCGTCACGCTGGTTGGGTTGACGCAGGTTGGACCAGGCCAGACGCAATGGGTTGAGACGAACGCCCAGAAACGGATCGGTGGTCAACACCGACACGCCAAGCCTGCGCAGTTGGCGCAGCAGCATCGACAGGTCGAGCAGACTCAGCCCGCCTCCCAAGGTCAGAAGGTAGCCCGAGGCCAGCAGAACGGTGTCGGGTCGAAAGTGACGCACCGCCCTTTGAATGTCGCTGGCCTGCCGATGACCTTCAACCGTCAGGTCGTGGCTGCTTTGCAGCGCATGCATCAACTGTGGTGGAAGCAACAGCAGCGGTGGCACCGACAAGCGCAGGCCACCCAGGAAGTACAGCGCTGCGCCCAGTTCGCCATAGTCGCCGGAGACGATCACCAGCAGCCGCCGGTGCTCGTTGGTGCCTGCCTTCATTCAATTTCCGGCGGGTTTCGGGCGCTTCAAAGCGCGGCGTCGGGCTGCGGCTTGCGCGCGATCCACACGTCCTGCAGCATGCCGTCCTCGGGCTCGGTAGGTACCTGCTGAACATCCTGCCAGCCCGCCAACAGTTGCTGGCGCACGAAGGCCGGGGGGTGAATGGCGAGGAACCACTTGCGGCCCTCGCGGTACTGCCCTTGCTCGACTGACTGCCCAGCGGCATAGGCTTGTTGCTCGACCGTGGTGGACAACAGGTGCCGGTAGTTGTCGCCGTGGGTGGTGCAGATCAGCAGGCCACCGGGCTTGAGGACCCGGCGCAGTTCCTGGGCCCAGGCCAACTGCACCGCTTCAGACAAATGCGTGAACACCGAAAAGTTGTAGACCACGTCCACACTGTTTTCGGCCAGCGGCAAGGGCGGGTGCAGGCCGTTCTCGACGAAGGTGGCCGCAGGCAGGTTGGCGCGGCACCACGCAATGCTCTCGGGGTTGTAGTCGGCGCCCTGCAAGACCAGGGTGCGCTCGGCCAGCAGGGCGGGCAGGTGGCGTATCAGACGGCCCGGACCACAGCCCCATTCGAGCACCTTCAGCGATGGGCCGGCTGGCACCTGGCTTCGGATGACGCGTGCAAAGACCGCAGCGTGCTGCAGGCCCGTGGCCTGGTAGCGCGCCCAATCGACATGGTTCAGGGCGTCGAACGCCAGGTGCTCGGGCGGCACGGCAAAGCCGGGGTGCTGCTTCAAAAAGCGGCGGTTGTGCGAGCGCACGCGCGCCTGAGAAAAGAAGAACTTCACCTGGTCTGCCAGGCGCAGCAGACCGGTTGCGCGCAAGACGTGAAGCAAGCGAAATTTGGGACTGGTGAACCCGGCCACAGAGGACATGCCTTACCCCGCAGAAATGGCCACCCACGGCCCGAACCCCGATGGGGTTTCCAAGGGATGCGAGCATACTTCAGCCCTTGTTGAAAACCTCGGGGGAGACCTGCGTGCCGCACATCGACCAGGTCGTTGAACAGATGCGCCAGGGCGGCTACCTCGACCGCATCATGGCCGGCGGCCCTGAGCTGGCGCGGGTGCAGTCATTCCTGCGGGCCTGCGCCGGCGAGGGCCCGGGTGCACCACCTGCAGGCCCGCTCCAGCAGCCCCAATACCCCTGCTTTCCGGGTCTGAGGCACCGGCCCTGGCATGAGCCACAGACCTGGGAGGCGGTGCGCCAACTCGAAGCGGCCTACCCCACGATCCGCGCGGAGGCCCTGCAACTGGACAGTGCTGCCACGTTGGACTATTCCGCCGCCGTGCGCTCACAACGGTCGTGGCGCAAACCGTGGACTTACTGGCAGCCCAAGCCGGGGCCGGGCACCTGGATGGTCTACCTGTTCAACCACATGGGCGTGGATGTCGAAGGCGTGCGAAACGCCTGCCCTCAAACGGCTGCGGTCTTGCGCGCCTTGCCGCGCCATTGCGCGGTTTACCCCTGGGGCGACATGTTGTTCTCGGCCATGAGCGCGCACAGCCGGCTGCAGCCGCATTGCAGCATCGACAACCTGCGTGTGCGCATTCACCTGGGCATCACCGTACCCAAGCACACCGGCATCCGCGTGGGCAGCGAGACCCGCACCTGGGTCGAAGGCCGGTGCCTGGCGTTCGAAGACTCCTTCGAGCACGAAGTCTGGAACCAGTCGGATGCGCGCCGCATCGTGCTGATTGCCGACCTCTGGCACCCTGACCTGACCGATGTCGAGATCGAGGCACTGACCGCCGGGTTCTGCAAGTCGCAGGTTCGTCGCATCTTTCTGCGCGAGCGCATCGGCATCACCGATTCGCCGCAGGCCTACCTGCCCTTCATCGAAGAAGCCCTGCAGCGCCAGGACCAGTGCCCGCTGATCCGGCGCTACTGGTCCGACTGACGGGGCACCGCGTCGGGCACGCCAGCCTCGGCCAGCACCTCGCGGTAGATGCGCATCATCCGGTCGAAATGCGCCTGGTGGCTGAAGGCCTGCAAGGCGTGCTCGCGGGCGCCTCGTCCCAGGCGACGTGCCAGGTCGGGATCAGCCCAGACCCGCCCGATCTTCGCCGCGAAGTCGGCCACGTTGCCGGGCTCGGCCAGCAGCCCGGTTTCGCCATCGCGGATGCTGCCTTGCAGCCCGCCGGTGCGCGAAGCCACGACCGGGATGCCGTGCCCCATGGCCTCGGCAGCGACGATGCCGAAGGTCTCGGGCCACACGCTGGGCACCACCAGCATGCGTGCGCCGCGGTAGAAGTCGGCCAACTCGGCCTTGGAGCGCGTCATCACGAACTCGGCGCGATCGTCGGGCCGCACCGCCGGGTGGTGGGGCGCATCGCCGGCAAAACGCATGGGCACGCCGGCTTGCCGGCAGGCCTGCACCATCACCTCGACGCCCTTCTCGAACACGAACCTGCCGGCATAGGCCACATAGCTGCCCTGCGCGGGGTCGGCCACCGCAGTGGGCGGCATGTCGATGGCACAGGGGTTGAGGGCCACGCGCCGGGGGTCCACCCCGGACGGCCCGGTCAACAAGGCGCGCTGGTAATCGCTGATCATGATGAATCGCCGCACGCCGCGATCAAACAGGCCGAAGTGACGGGCCGAGGCATTGCGCAACGCGAAGGCCAGTGATTCGGGAACGCTGGCACGGCAGTTGCGCAGCACGCACCAGTACTCCCGCCCGCCTTCGCACTTGAAGCAAGCCGCGCCACCGGTGTAGTGGGTCGCAATCGGACAGGACAGGCGAAAGTCGTTGCAGGTCATGACGACAGGAATGCCCGCTTCGGCGCACCGGCGCACCACCCAGGGCGAGATCAACGGGTACAGCTCGTGCACGTGCACCAGGTCTGGTCGTCGGCGCTGAAGGTGGTCGGCAAAGGCGCGCACTGCCTCGGCGGCATAGATGCCACCGATGAAGGCGGTGACCTTGCCTGCCAGGTTGCTTGGCAGATCGCGGCTGGCACGCACGAAGACATCGACGTCCACACCGCGCTCGCGCAAAATTTCAATGGTGGCCACGGTTGCGGTGTCCGACCCGCCACCACCACGGTGGCTGTTGTAGACGTGCAGTACTCGCATGGTGCGCGGCCTCGGCGCAGTGGTTCAACGTTGGCAATCCGTCCCGGCGGGGCGATCCCTTTGCCTTGATTGCGAAGCATTCTAGGGGGGCGTGTTTGCCGACCACACCGCCCGCAACGGGGTGCGCATCCACGGCAACACCGGCGTGGCGGGCGCCGCCAAGAGCCGCATTTCGAGGGGAGAACCGGCATTGGGTGGCCGCTAGAATGATTGTTTCCATTGGGACGAGCGCCCTCCACGGATCCTGTGATGCCGACGACTTCGCACCATCCCGAACTGGACACCATCGACTGGCGTACGCCCCTGCGCCGGGTGCGGCGGGCGATCTCTCGGCACGTCTGGCTGATTTTTCTCAGCGGCTTGTTCGCCGTGGTTTTGCTGTTTGTCTACGAGCGCATCTTTCCCCCGGTATTCATCGCCGAGGCGGTCTTGCGGGCCGAGGTCGATCAGGACGTGGTGCGCAGTGCCTATTACGCCAACTGGAACGTCTTTCGCAAGGGCGACATGAAGTCCGAGCCCGCCCTGGTCACCTCAGGTCGGGTGATGAGGGGTGTGGTCATCGCGCTCGATCTCAAGTTCGAGGACGTGCACCACAGTTTTTTGACGCATGTGACCTACCTGTGGACCGACAGCTGGCTCGGCAAGCGCTACCGCGCCTTCAAGGAATGGTTGTTCCCACCGCCTGCAGGTGCCTACCAGCCCACACCGCAAGAAATCGAGACCGCACGCACGGCCGAAGCATTCAAGGACGGCGTGGCCGTCGAAGCGGTGCCAGGCACCACCTTTGCCCGGGTGGTCGTCAAGGCGCCCAACTCGCGGTCGGCTGAGTACGCCAACAAGGTTGTCGATATCTACATGGCCGAACGTACCAATCTGTTCCGCACTGAAGCCGATGCTGCCTACAAGTCGCTGGAGACCGAGGTGGCACGTGCTGGCGCTGAATTGGCCGCCCTCGACCAAAAGCGCCTTGAGTTCGACGTGGCCAACAAGGTGGTGCTGGATTTCGAGAAGGACAAGCTGGTGGTGGGCAGCTGGTCGGCACTGCAGTCGTCCATCAACGACATCAAGGCCAGCATTGCCAGTCTGGAGGCCAGCCGCAACGTGATCGAGCGACAGTTGGCCAATGAGCCGACCGAAATCGTCAGTGGCAACCGTCTTGAAGGCAGCCGCACCAAGGCCTTATTGCAGACGCGCGAAGTTGAATTGAACGCCGCCTTGGTCCAGACCCGGGAGCGCTATGTGGCCGATTCACCTGAGGTGCTGCAGCTCGAGCGCTTTCTGGCCGAGACCCGCGCGCTGCTCAAGCAGGAGCCGGCCATGGTGGATGTCGGGCAAGACCGCATCGTCAATCCCTTGCGCACTGATTTGCGCCAGCGGCTCAACAGCGTGCTGGCACAGCTGGCATCGGCGCGCGCCACGCTGGCTGAAAAACAGGTGCCCATGGCTGAATACGAATTGCGCATCGGCCAGATTCCGTCACTGATCAAGCAGATCACCGAACTCAACCGCAGCCGCGAAAGCCTTGAGCTGCGTCACAAGTTGCTGCGCGAGCGCGCCATGATGGCCGATGTATCGCGCGCGACCGTTGCCACCAGCGCCCAGAGCGTGCACGTCATCGACTACGCCCACCCGCCGATGAAGGCCAGTTGGCCGCGCAACATCATTCTGGTGCCGGCCGCGTTGGCGGTGGGTTGGCTGGTAGGCCTGCTGGCAGCGGTGCTGCACGAGCTGTTCAGCGCCAGAGTCAATCGCGACCGCCTGAGCGCGCGGCGTGACATGCCGATCTATGCGCTGATTCGGCTTCGCGCCAGCGCGCCGTCGGGTCTGGCGAGCAGCCTTGCTGCAGATCTGCAACCCGTCGCCCAGCGGCTTCGCCGCCATCCCTGAGTCCTTCTGACCAGAGCCGCATCACCCCCATGAGCATCGTCGATTCTGCAAGCACGGCACCAGGCGCGGGTCAGGAAAATGACAACCATGGCGCCCATTCGTCCGAATCGCTGGGCATGCTGGCGCTGCGCTTGCGGGGAGACCTGAAGGCCGAAGGCCAGGGCCGAAAAATCCTGATCGTGGCCGCCGACGATGATGCTGCGGGCCTGGAAACCACGTTGGAGTTGGCATGGTGCCTGGCCCAGGATCTGGGCCATTCGGTATTGCTGATCGACGGCAGCTTCGGCGACCGCAGCTTGAGCACCTCACTGGGCATGAACGACTTGCCTGGCTTGGCTGAATTCCTGGATGTGACTGCGGATGCCGACGCCGTGCTGAGCCGATTGGAGCAACCCACGGCCCACCCGCACGTCGCGGTGCTGCCGCAGGGTCGACAAAACGGTGGGCAAACCCTGCGCAGCGCACGCCTGCAGGCCTTGCTCAGCCAGGCCGCGCAGCGCCATGAATTCGTGCTGGTGCGGGGCTCGTTCCTGGCCGACGTCAAACGTTCCATGGCCTTCAGCGCCGAGGCCGACGCCGCCTTGCTGGTGGCCGTCGAGGAGCAGACCACCTGGGACCAGATCACCCGGGGGCAGCGTCTGCTCAATGACTGTGGGGCGGGCCGGGTGGCGCTGGTGCTGGCTGATCGCCCGCCCTTGCGGCGGTCCGGACGCGGCGGCTGAGGCCAGACCGGTGTTGGCGAACACGGGCCGGCAGGGGGCCGCCAGGGGACCGTCACGCATCGCCAGCCGGCTGGGATTGCTGACCGCAAGCGCGCTGGCAGGCGCACTCGCCGTAGCCCTGACCTTGGTCAGTTCGCATGTACCCGCCAAGTTTGCAACTGCGGCAGTGCTGGCGGTTTTTTCGGCCATCTTGTTCTTTTTCAGCCGCAACAGGCGCCATGTTTGCCTGATGCTGGTCTTTGCCTGCGCGCCGCTCGGGCTGCGAATCACCTTCAATGCGTTTCCGCACATGGGTGGTGCCGGCGCCCTCTTTGTCGATCTTGTCGATCCCTTCCTGGCCCTCTTGTTGTTCTACCAGTGGCGCGACACCCGGCGCGATGGCGCGCGCCCCTGGCGGGTTCCGCCAGCAGCGCTCTTCTGGATCGGCATGATCATCCTTGGTGTGGGCACGGTAGCTGTCGGCCCGCTGCGCACGACCGCCTTCAACGAAGTGGTGCGCATGGCCAAACTTTTGCTGCTGGCGCTGGTTGTGATCAACGAGGTGGTGCGTCGGCGTCAGTTCGAGCAGATCACGGTGGCCATTGCGATGATGATGATCGTGCAGTCGTCCATTGCGCTGATCCAGTACACCCTTGGCCATCAGCTGGGCTTGACGGTGCTGGGCGAAGCAACCAATGAAGACATCGAAGCGCTGTCGGCGGCGACGCTGGTGACGGGGGCGTTCGTCTATCGCCCCGACGGTCTTTTGGGGCATCCCAACTTGCTAGCGGGCTACCTGGCCATGAACCTTCCAATCGCAGTGGCCCTGCTGTTGGCGCCAGTGGCTCGGCGGCTGAAGTGGTTGCTGGGCCTGGCCTTGTTGGTCGGGCAGCCGGCCTTGGTACTGACCCTGTCACGCACCGGCTGGATCGAGTATGCGGTGGCTTTCCTGTTGGTGCTCGGGCTGGGCGCGCTGCATCCGCTGTCGCGCCGGTTGTATATGCATGCACGGGGCCTGGTCGTGGGCGTCACCGTGCTGGTGGCCGTCGCGCTGACGCCGGTGATCTTGCAGCGCTTGAACGACACCGATCCCACGGCAGTGGAATATCGCCTGATCTGGCTGAAGACGGCTGGCGCCATGATCATGGACAACCCGGTGTTCGGCGTCGGTCTCAATTCCTATGTCTACCATCAGTTGCCCTACGGCAAGCAGAAGACACCCGAGGAGATGACCGATTTTTACGGACCGCTGTGGCCTGCTGTGCACAACAGCTGGGTACTGGCCTGGGCCGAGCAAGGCACGGTGGGCTTCCTGCTGTGGGTGGCGGTGCATGTGGCGGTTTTACGGGTCGGGTTTCAGAACCTGCGCATCCGCGACCCCATGATGCACGCGCTGAGCGCAGGGCTGGTGGCGGGGTTCATCGCCATCATGATCGATGGGCTGGCCAGCTTCTTCGTTCGAACCGAGGCGCCGGCCCGGCTGTACTGGATCGCCACTGCGCTGATACTGGCGGTCGGGTACTGGCGGCGCGAGCACGCCGCGGATCAAGCCGTTGACGACGCAACAGGGTCTGCGCCGGCGCCACCCACCGAGGCAAACGGTGCACCACCGGGTCGGTGGTTGCCGACCCACGAAAGCCCGCTGCGGTGACCCTGCCGCCGCCTGCAGCCCATCGTTTGCGATCGGTCGTCAGCAACACGGGCACCCTGACCGGTGGGCGCCTGATGCTGGCGGTGCTGCGCTTCGGCGTGACCTTGCTGCTGGTTCAACGTGCGGGGCTTGAGCGGTTCGGCGAGTTCGCGTTGATCCTGAGCGTGGTGGCAATTGCCGAATGGTTGTCTGACTTCGGCCTGACGGACATGGCCGTGCGCCAGATCGCCGTCGACGCGGGACGCCGCAAGGACATCCTGGGCGCGTTTGCGGTCTCCAAGGCGGTTCAGGGCCTGCTGGCTGCCGTGGCGCTGGGCCTGGGCTTGTGGCTGGCGGGCTATGGCGCGCACACCGTGCGGGCCGGGCTGATCGCCGGGGTGGCCGTGGTCTTGTACGCGGGGGTCCAGGTCTACCGCGTCGAGTTCCGGGTGCGCCAGCAGATGGGTCGAGAGGTGGGCGCCGAGTTGCTGTCCACCGTGTTCTTCGTGCTGTCGATCTGGTGGGCCACCGGCGCCGACGCCTCGCTGGAGATGTTGACCCTGTGTTACGCCGCCACGCGAGGCGTGCACCTGATTGCCGCGGCGGTGCTGGCCGGTCAGTGGCCCGCGCTGGGGTTCGGTGGCGCCTTCAAGGCCGAGTTGGCGGTGCTGACCCGCGCTTGCCTGCCGCTCGGACTGACCGGGCTGATGGTCAGCACCTACGATGCAATGGAGCAGATCGCGCTGTCGCAATGGTCGACCTCGGCAGAGGTCGGCCGCTACTCGTTTGCGATGCGCATCATGATGCTGGCGCTGGTGGTGGAGCAGGCACTGGCCACGGCTGTCTTTCCGGTGCTGGCAGCGCAATGGGCGCACGATCGAGATGCCTTTGTTCGAACGATGCAGACCGTGCTGAACTGGGGCCTGCTGATCGGCGGGGCCTTGTTCTGTGTGCTCTTTGCCGGTGCCCAGGGCGTGGTCGGTCTGGTCAAGCACGATGCGCAAGGCGTGGGCCAGGTGCTGCAGTACCTGGCCTGGGCGATCCCGGCGCGTGCGGCGGTGGCGCTCGTCGGGCCGATGCTGCTGATCTCGGGGCAGCTCGGCCGCGCGGTGTGGATTCCCGTGATGGTCGTGGCCGTCAAATGGTGGGCGCTGACCCTGCTCGCATCGCGCGGGGCGGTGGGGGCGGCCATGGCTTTTCTCATCGCCGAGATCGGCGTGGGGCTGGTGGTGAACCTCGTCTTCAGCCAATACGCCTGCGGTGTCTGGCTGCGTTGGGGGGTGCCCTTCAGGATCATGTCCGCCGCCCTGGTGGTGGCCGGTGGCACCACCGCGCTGGGCGGGTCGGGTACGTTGCTGCAAGGGCTGCTGGCCTGTGCCGCTTTTCTGGCCCTGTCGGCCATGTTGGGAGCAATTCAGATGCAACAGCTCAAGGCCCTGGTGCAGGCCGTGGTGGGACGCCGACATGCCCGTGGTTGACCGGCTTCGCGTGGCCATGATCGGCGACCGGGGCATCCCGGCGCGCTACAGCGGATTCAGCACCCTGGTCGAAGAGGTCTCGACCCGGCTGGCGGCCGCGCATGACATGGACGTGACGGTGTACTGCCGCTCGAACTACTTCACCGAGCGGCCGCCGGTCTACCGGGGTGTGAACCTGACCTACCTGCCGGCAGCCGGCGGCAAGAGCTTCGAGAGCCTGCGCCACAGCACGCGGGCCATCCTGCATGCAGCCCTGCGGCCGTTCGACCTGTGCTTCGTGGTCGACCCCGGCAACGGCCCGCTAACCTGGCCCTTCATCCTGCGCGGCATGCCCTTTGGCATCCACACCGATGGCCTGGGCTGGCAGCGCACCAAGTGGAGCCCGCTGCAGCGTCGCTACTACCGATGGTCTGAGTGGGTGTCGGCGCGGTTGGCCACCGGCCTGGTGACCGACTCGCTTGCCATGCGCGATTACTACCAGGCGGCCTACAGCGCGCCCAGCACCTACATACCTTATGGCGGTGTGGTGGGTGACGCGCCCGACGATGCCGCGCCGGCCCACTTTGGATTGGCGGCTGGCCAGTACCACCTGGTGGTGGCGCGGCTCGAGCCTGAAAACAACGTCGACCACATCATCCGCGAGTACAAGGCCTCGAGCGCGCAGTTGCCCCTGGTCTATGTGGGCGGGGCGCGCTACGAGTCCGACTACTCGCGCCAGATCTTCGCGCAGGGTGACGACCGTGTCCTGTGCCTGGGACCGGTCTACGAGTCAGGGCTGCTGAACGGCCTCTACAAGCACTGCAGAACCTACATCCACGGACACCAGGTGGGCGGCACCAATCCCAGCCTGTTGCGCGCCATGGCCGCGGGTGCGGCCTGCGTGCCCATCGATGTGGTGTTTCATCGCGAGGTGCTGGGTGCGTGCGGTGCCTACTTCGGCAAGGATCAGGGGCAATTGGCCCGGCTCATCGAGGCCCTGGAAGCCGACTCGCAGCGAACGCACCTGATGGGCCTGCAGGGCCAGGTGGTGGCGCAGCAGCGGTTTCGCTGGGATGCCGTGGCGGCGGGATACGCGCAATGGTTCAGGCAGATGGTGCAGCACCGCCGCACAGGGCGCGGGGCGGCGCCGGTCAGTGAGCCGGCGGTGTATCGGCCAGAAGAGTTTTTCGACGCTGCGGCCGATGCGCATCAGCCTTGGGTTGGCGCATAGCGCCGGCTCCAACCAGCGGCGCGCCGGTCAAACCGCTCAGGGAGCGGGCTTGCGCAAGTTTTGCAGGTCGGTGCTCATCAAGCCGATACCGAACTCCCGGCCCTTGAATCCGCGGCGCACCAAATTGCCCAGCAAGTCGTAGCCGGTGTGCCCGCCGAACCAAAGCCGCACCTTGTCGCCTTCGATGAGGGCTGCGGGACCGATGAGCTCGCCGCCCCCGGCCGAGCCTTCATAGTCGTCACGGCGAAGCAGCGGACCTTCGCGCTCGACGAAGCTCAGCCCACCATCAATCGATACCGCGTTCTGGATCGCCACCTGCCGCCAGTCGGGTTTGGCGTTCTTGTCGAAGTTGACGACAGCGTAGAAGAGGTGGATCGTGTCGCCGTCCACCAGCGCGGACGGGGTCGAATAGCCCGGAAACCCAGCCTCGGGCGGGTAGCGCTTGGTCTGGGTGTGCACTACCCGGGGCTTGTCAAACACCTGGCCGTCATCCGAGATGGCCAGGCCGATGCTCTGCAACTGCGGCGGCATGCCCTTGGGGCGTGCGCCGATGCCGACGAAATAGAGGTAGACCTTGCCCTTGTAGACAATGGCACCGGGCTCTGCCACCGCATAGCCCGTCCATTCGCTGACCTTGCCGCTGGAGGTGACCACGGGCGCGGCATCCTTGACCCAGTTGATGCCGTCCACGGAGCTGGCGTGACCGATTTCCATGACCGGGATGTGTCCGGCTTTGTGGATGCCGGTGTAGTACATGTGGAACTTGCCGCCGAACTGGATCACCGACGGCGTTTCGATGCTGACGAACGGCGTGCCTGACGCATCCATCAGCGGCTTGGCGGGATCCAGGCGCCAGCGGATGCCATCGCTGGATACGGCGCGAAAGGTCAGGATCGGCGGCTTGAACGGCTCCTTGGTGCTGGTCGACAAGTACATGACATAGCCGTCACCCACCTTCAGCACGCTCGGATCGCCCCACATCGCGCGGTCAAGAAAGTCGCCGGCCTGGATGATCGGGCTTCCCGCATCGACAGCCCATTGCGCCTGCCGCGCCGGCAGTTGCAAGGGCGCTTCCGTGCCCCCCACGCACGCGGTCAACGACACCAGCAGTGATGCGGCAACGGTGGCCCTCTGGACCCAACGGATGCGCTGGCTGGCGCCAAGGGCACGGGTGCAATTGGCCGGGCAGAACGAGCTCGTCGACGATGAAATGGCAGTGTGCATGGACAAAGGCCGGTGGGCAGCGCAGGTTCTTGAGGGGTTTGATTCTGCAGCGCAGAGCAAGCGTTTGCGCGGGCCTTCAACGGGCCTGTCCAGAAGGCCCTGTGCTAGCATCATTTTACGATTTTCAAAGGAGCCTTGGCCTGTGCAATTGCATGAATCATTCGACCGCGCGCACGTCGCGGCTGAGGGTACGGACACGGGATTCGGCTGGGTCTTTGCAGGCGTCTTCACACTTCTGGCGGGTCACCGCTTGTGGCATGGTCACCTGGACGGCAACGTACTTTTGGGCGTCGCAGCGCTGTTTGCCGCGCTTGCACTCTGGCGGCCCAGGACGCTCTCACCTTTGAGTCGGGCGTGGGCTCGGCTCGGCTCGGTGATGCATGCGCTGATCACGCCAGTGCTCATGGGCCTGGTCTATTTTGGTGTGCTGATGCCGATCGGCTTGTTCATGCGCGCGCTGGGCAAGGACTTGCTCCAGCAGCGCCGCAATGCCGGCGCTCAGACCTACTGGAAAGCTTGTGGTGGGCCCGACCATCCTGCCGGGTCCATGAGAGACCAGTTCTAGACCAGCGGCTGAGTTTGATCATGATGTCCCTGATTGAAGAGTTGTGGCGCTTCATGCGTCAGCGCAAGAAGTTCTGGCTATGGCCGATCATGGTTCTGCTGGGTTTGCTGGGCGGGCTGGTCGTGCTCACCCAGGGATCGGCCATCGCGCCGTTCATCTACACCCTGTTCTGACGTGCGCTGCCTCGTGCAAAGCTAGCGCGTGCTCATCCTCGGCATCTCTGCCTTCTACCACGACAGCGCTGCGGCGCTGATCCAGGATGGCCGCATCATTGCCGCTGCGCAAGAAGAGCGGTTCAGCCGGCGCAAGCACGACGCACGCTATCCACAGCAGGCCATCGACTATTGCCTGGCGGAAGCCGGGGTCTCGCTGGAAGCCGTTGACCACGTCGCCTTCTACGACAAGCCCTTCCTGAAGTTCGAACGGCTGCTCGAAACCTACCTCGCCTTTGCGCCCTCGGGCTTCCGCAGCTTCCTGACCGCGCTTCCCGTGTGGCTGAAGGACAAGCTGTTCCAGAAAAAGATGATCGCCGGCGAACTCGCGGCGCAGTGGGGCGGCAAGACGGATTGGACAGAGCGTCTGCTGTTTTCCGAGCATCACCTGAGCCATGCGGCCAGCGCCTTTTTCCCATCGCCCTTCGAGAGCGCCGCCGTGCTCACGATGGATGGCGTCGGCGAATGGACCACGACATCCCTGGCGGTGGGCAGGGGCAACACGCTCAGCGTCCGCAAGGAAATCCACTTCCCGCATTCACTGGGCCTGCTCTATTCCGCGATGACATATTACACGGGCTTCAAGGTCAACAGCGGCGAGTACAAGGTGATGGGCCTCGCCCCCTATGGCGAGCCCAAATATGCCGGCCTCATCAAGGACAATCTCAT
>JANOAQ010000014.1:0-1759 GCA_031411195.1 Burkholderiaceae bacterium
CAGCGCCAAAGCGCACGCTCTTGGCGATGTCGCCGTGGTGGCGAATGCCGCCATCGGCAATGATGGGCTTGCTGGCCACGCGGGCACACCACTTCAGCGCGCTGAGCTGCCAGCCACCGGTGCCGAAACCGGTCTTCAGGCGGGTGATGCACACCTTGCCCGGGCCGATGCCCACCTTGGTGGCATCGGCGCCCCAGTTTTCGAGGTCGATCACGCCTTCGGGCGTGCCCACATTGCCGGCGATGACAAAGGCGTTCGGCAGCTTGGCCTTGATGTGGCCGATCATGCGGCGCACGCTTTCGGCATGGCCGTGGGCAATGTCGATGGTGATGTAGTCGGCGCCCACGCCGCTGGCGGCCAGTTGGTCGATCACCGCCGCATCGGCCGGCTTGACGCCCGAGCTGATCGACACGAACAAGCCCTTGTCGCGCATGCGCCGGGCATACGCCACGTTGTCCAGGTCGAAACGGTGCATCACATAGAAATGGCCGCTGGCGGCCAGTTGCTCGGTGATGGCTTCGTCGACCACCGTCTTCATGTTGGCCGGCACCACCGGCAGCTTGAAGCGGCGCGGGCCGAACTCGATGCTGGTGTCGCACTCGGCGCGGCTGTCCACGCGGCACTGGCGGGGCAGCAGCAGGATGTTGTCGTAGTCGAAGATGTCCATGTCAGTACCGCCCGGCCGTTCCGAAGGGACTGACAGCCCCAAGGGCCAGGAAGTGGCCCCTCGCGGGGCCGGGGGGCAGCGAACACAGTGCGCGTGGGGGTTGCATTTCAGAAGCTTTCGTAGCGGATGGACCGTGGCGTTGGGCAGTGCCACGGCAAAGGCTGCGAGCGCTTGACCTGGGATCCCGGCCGGGCCCGCGACGCCGCCCGAGGCATGGGGCGGTGCAGGCTGACGGTGCCGAGCGCCAGTATTTGGGCCCGGTGTCTGATTCTACGCAAGTGCCTGCGGGTGTCCGCAAGGCCAGTTCATGGGCAGTGGTCAGCCGCCACGGCCAGCATCCGGCCATCGGCATCCTCAATCCAACCCCGTGCTTGCAGGCGTGTGGGCTGCGCAGCGTCGGGCCAGCGCATGGCGCGCAGGTGCCGCAGCGGCTGGCCGGCGGCCTTGTCGCCCACCGGGAGCGGGCCGGCCACTGCGCGTACCAGGCTGCGGGCAAGCGGGCTGCCATCACTGCCCGCTGGCACTTGCTCGACCAGGGCCAACCAGGCCGTGGCACCTGCCGGCCAGGGCTGGCGGGCCGGCGCCTGCAGGCTGACCTGCACACCGAAGTAGCCCTTCCAGGCGGGGCCGGAAGCCACGCGCAGGCTTTGCCCCGGCCGCATGCGCGGTGGGTGGCGGGCCAGCGTTGCCGACGCCGCGCGCGCGGCCCGATCCGCGGCTTCGGGCAGGGCTGCGGCGGCCATGGGCGCATCGGGCGCGGCGGGCACTAGCCAGTCGAAGCGCCAGCCGCCGGCCTTGCCGGGCACATCGGCGGTGGCCCAGCAATCGATGCAATCGGCGCGCACAAACGCTTCATGCACAGGCGCATCGGCCCGGGGGCACGCGCTCGACTTGGGCGCCACTTGGGCCAGCGCTGCGGTGGCGGCCAGCGCCCAGAGGGCGGAACCTAGAATCAATGGATGCATGAACAGTATTCTGAAGCCGATAGCGCCACGGCGCCCGGCACCGGGTCTTTGCTGCGCGGGCTCAACCCCGAGCAATTGGCAGCCGTCACCTTGCCGGCGCGGCCCAGCCTGATTTTGGCGGGCGCCG
>JANOAQ010000015.1:0-4594 GCA_031411195.1 Burkholderiaceae bacterium
TGAAGCCGGCGGCAAAGGCCAGCAGCGATGCGATGAACTGCGCCGTCGGATCCAGTGCGGCGAAGAAGTGCCTTGGCCTTGACCACGGCGACAAACTCCTTCAGGTCCATGGCAGGAAAGTCGGGCCGCACCACCAACACCAGGTAGGACAGGCAGATCTGCGAGACCGCCGCAGGCCGACCAGCGCAGCGCCACGGCCACTTCGCCGTTGGGCAGGGGCCGCGCAGCCCAATGCTCGATGGCCAGCGCAAAATCTTTCAACTGCGCGCGCAACTGCATCAGGCAGCCGACCCAGTAACCGCGGCCCCACCCGCTGCGGCCTGTGGGCCAGATGACTTCGATACTGGGCGACACCCGGTCGGCGGCTTCGCCAAACAGGTTGTCGCACCAGGCGGCGTGCAGCAACTGGGCGGGGCCCAAGGCAGGGTGGGTGCTGTCCGGCCAGATCTGCCCGGCGTTCGACAGACCGCGCGTCTTGTCGATCCACACCTGCCGCCAGGCGTGCCGGGCCGGGTCGCCGCTGCGGTCAGCCTCGGCCTGGGCCCGGGCGATAGCGGCTGGCTCGTGCTGCATCTGCAGGGCCGCGCGGGCGTTGTCGCGGAACAGCCACTCTTCGATGATGAGGTTTTCTCGCACCACGCAATCGGCCACCGTGGTGGCCATTTGCGCCCGGCCCGTGGCCTGCCCGTACACCGCATCGGTGCCCTCCAGGGTCGAACGGCTGGTGATGCGGTGCGACGAGTAGAACAAGCCCGGGCTGTCCTCGCTCCAGATGACGTCCTCGGCGATCACCTGCCGGTCGGCATAACCTGAAAGCGCCGCCAACGTGCCTTGCACCACCCCTTCCAGGCTGCTGCTCGGGCCGTTCAGGGTGTGCATCACGCAGGAGTCGGCGTAATGCGTGCGGCACAAGCCGACATTCTTCTCTTCCCAGATGCGGTGGGTGCAACGGACGATGTAATCGACGATGTCGCTGTACACCGGCTCGAAGCCCGGCAAATCCTGCAAGCGCGGGCGAAGCGCCAGCAGCTCGGCGGCGGTACGACCGGCGGGCGACAGCACCGCAGGCAACTGGTTCCAGGGCAGCGTGGCAGTCACTGAACGCCCCCCCGCATTGCGCGCCCCGACACCCTCAACTGAGAACAATTCGTCATACGTCATGCCCACCGATGTTGACGGCGTAAATGCCGCACCAAATCGCCGTAAGCCCCGAGACTCGGCTTGGGCGTCCTTGCGAAGGATTTGCGATCCACTGCAACCAGCCCGAAGCGCGGGGCATAGCCCGACGACCATTCAAAATTGTCGAGCAGGCTCCAGTGCAGGTAGCCCAACACCGGGACACCCGCAACGATCTGCTGCGCCAGGCTGTCGAGTGCGGCGCGCAGGTGCCGGATGCGCTGGGTGTCGTCATGGGTGTTGTGTCCATGCTCGCTGATCAGCACGGGCACCTTGGCGTGGGCATACGCCTCACGCACGGCCGCCGCCAGAGCGCCGGGCTGCGTGGGATAGCCCGACATGTCCTTCATGGCGTCTGCTGGTGCGGGCAGGTAGCCTTCGGCGCCCGTCTCAAACTTGTTGTAGGTCTGCACGCCGATGAAATCGTCGTTCGACGCTGCGGCATAAAAGGGCGCCCGTGCCTCGGCAAAGACTCTTTGGTACAGCGACTCGCCACCAGGCCCTGCTGACAATTCCTGCAATGCCAGCGTCAGCCCTACCCGAGCACCGGGCGCAGCGGTCTTGATCGCGTCCCGCGCCTTGACGTGTGCGGCCAGACAAACGTCGCGCACCTTGAAGCTGTCGCCGAGGAAATACATGTGAAAGCGGTCGGATCCGACAGCCCGCGCTGCCGCCGACCGCAACTGCGGCTCTACCGCCCAGGCTTGACGTTGCATGACCTTCGATGTCACTTGCGCGCTGGAGGCACCGACCCCAGCCAGAATCGCTGCGCGGCGAATGAGGCTCACTGAACTGCCTTTGCAAGCGCTGGCGTTCATGCGCGGTAGGCCTGCACCAAGGCGCCGATCTCGTCGAACACCATCCAGTGCTCGACGACCAAAGCACCGCACAGGCGCAGGTGGCTCATGCCCATCAGCACGACGGGCTTGTTCTCGGGGCAGGCGCCGAACAGCGACCCACTGCGGGTGGTGCCCTCCAGGCGCCAGCGCACGGCCACGATGACGCCGTCGGTCTCGTCCGAGTGGCTGACATGCTCCACATGCATGGTGCCGTCCGGCAGGGCGCTGAGGATCATCAACATCAGTGCCGACTGATTTCGCAGCCCGGCGGCCACGCGCCCACCGCCCGCGTGGCAAATCGAATCAGTGCTGAAGTACAGCGCCAGCTTGTCCAGCCGGCGCTGGTTCCAGAGTTGGTCGAACATCACGCGCGCCCAGGGCTCGACGCCATCGTCGGCCAGGGCCAGCGGCAAGCGCGGCGCCTGGCCCAGCAGGGCGGTGTGCGGTGAGTTGACCCGCTGGTCGGGCTGCGCGCGCGCGGCCACCTGGCGCGCCACGTCGTTGGCGTCCAGCCCCAGTTGCCTGACCATCGCACCGTTGTCACGCACCAGCCACTCGGTGTGGACGAAGTTGCCGCGCGTCACGCAATCAGCCACGAAGTGAACGGCAATGCGCCGCCCGGTGGCCGGGCCCCAGCCGGAAGGGCCGCGGTTGGTCGAGCGACTGAAGCCCAGGTGCGAGCTGTAATAGCCTGCGGTGTCGTCACCGCTCCAGGCAACGTTGAGGTGGTGCAGCTCGCCATCGGGAAAGGCATTGAGCGTCGACACGGTGGATGCAACCACTTCTTCGACCGAGCGCACCACGCCATAGGACGAGTAGATGGTGCAGGCGTGGTCGTAGGTGTCGTAGATGCGCCCGACGGCGCGGTCGACCCAGATCTCTTCGGTGATGCGGACGATGAAGTCGACGATGTCGGCATAGCCCTCGTCGAAGCCGGCCATCGCTTGCAACCTGGCCGGCTTGGCTGCACGCAGCGCCTGCGGATCGACCTGGCGCACTCGCGTGACCAACGGCCGTGGCGGCAGCTTGAAAGGCAGGCCTTCATGCTTCGCATCGGGGGTGGATTCCATCATGCCGAGACGACCTCGATTTGGTTGCATACGCAATCGAATCATAGTCCCGCAGCAAGCAATCGAGGCGGCTTTGCAGTAGGGGTAAGGCCTGACTTTGAACTGCATGCGTATGCACATAGGATACGAGAAGACCTTGCCAAACGCTGCCCTAAACGCCCTTCAGGAGAACCCATGACTTCCAAATCGATCCGTCGCAGTCAAGTTCGTGCGCTTCTGTTGTCCTCTGCCGCCATCGGCACGTTTGCCGGTGTTACGGTTTCCCGGGCGCAAGACGCCCCCAAGAGCACGGCCGAAGGCGACCCCTCCGTGGTCGTCATCACCGCACAGCGCCGCGCCGAGCCACTGCAGGCTGTGCCGCTGTCGGTCTCGGCGCTTACTGGCACGCAGATCAAGAACGCCAATGTCACCAGCGCGGACCGGCTTGAGCAACTCATGCCCGGCATCCGCATGGGGCGCTCCGGCTCGGACTTGCGGCCCGCCATGCGCGGCACCTATACCGAAAACGTCTCAGCCACCGGCGATCCGCGCTTCGGGATCTATGTCGACGACATCTACCAATCGCGTACCAGCCAGGTGCCGCCGATCGTCGATCTTGCGCGCGTCGAGGTCCAGAAAGGGCCACAGGGCACGCTGTACGGTCGCAACAGCTTCGGCGGCAACATCGTTTTCCACTCCACCCTGCCGACGGACAAGCTCGAAGGCGGATTGGATCTGCTCTCCAGCAACTTCACCCGCCACCGCGCCGAAGGCTTCGTGAACGTGCCGCTCGTGGAAGGTGTTTCACTGCGCGTGGCCGGGCTGTCCGAGCACAGCAAGGGCTTTGTGAAGAACATCGGCACCGGTAACGACCTCGGCGGTGAAACCCAGAAATTCCTTCGCGGCACTCTGAAGATCGAACCGTCGGCCTTGCCTGATCTGCAGGCGGTGCTGCGGGGTTCGCACCTCGATCTGGGAGGCCGGGGCCTGGGCGGCTTCGGCTACAAAATTTTGGGCACGCTCGTTGACCCAAGCCTGATCCGCACGCCAGGTCAATCGTTGACTTACAACGGCGTCACCTATGCGATGCCCACTGGCTTCAATGGCAATAGCTGGACAGG
This sequence comes from Burkholderiaceae bacterium, assembly GCA_031411195.1. GTDB lineage: Bacteria > Pseudomonadota > Gammaproteobacteria > Burkholderiales > Burkholderiaceae_C > Pseudaquabacterium. Next base: position 4,186 of record JANOAQ010000015.1, read on the forward strand.
CGTGGGCATGCCCATCGACACGCGCTTTCGCGATGGCATACCTGATGTCAACGGCGCCGACATCGGCATACCCACGATTGACGACCCCTACAAGGTCAACTACGCGGGCAATATTTTCCGCAAGGGTTCGCAAGACCAGTTTGGCGCAACCATCAGCTATGACATCGGCGGCGTTCGACTGCGCTCGATCACCAGCTATTCCGACTTTGATCTCATCCGCACCGGTGGCAGCCTGACACCGGTGCTGCTCAATTACTCCTACGCGCAGACCACCAGCAGGACACTCACCCAGGAACTGCAGGTGATGTCCAATGGATCGGCGAAGAACCCGCTGGAATGGATTGCTGGCGGCTACTACTTCGAGGACACCGCGCGTGACCGCAGCGTCACCAATGTCAACCGCAGCTAC
>JANOAQ010000016.1:0-2200 GCA_031411195.1 Burkholderiaceae bacterium
CATCACCGGCGGCGCCGGCGTCAAGGTGGTCTACGACTCGGTGGGCAAGGACACCTTCGAGGGCAGCCTCAACGTGCTGCGCCCCTTCGGCCTGCTGGCCAGCTTCGGCAATGCCTCGGGCCCGGTGCCGCCGTTTGCGCCGGGCATCCTGGGCGCCAAGGGCTCGCTCTACCTGACCCGCGCCACCCTCTTCACCCACATGGCCACGCGCGAAGCCACCCAGGCCATGGCTGACGACCTGTTTGCGGTGGTGCAAAGCGGCGCGGTGAAGATCCGCATCGACCAGCGCTACCCGCTGGCCGAGGTGGCCCGTTCGCACACCGAGCTCGAAGCGCGCAACACCACTGGCTGCAGCATCCTGCTGCCTTGATCGGTGCGGGGGCCCGCGTCGCCGCAGCGGCCTGATTGGCGGGTGCAAGCCCGTGTCTTCCGTTCTTGACCGCACAGACGGGCGGCTTACAGTGTTTCGACAGGCACTCGGGAGCTCCCATGACACTGCAGCAACTCACCAGCATCCGTCAGTGGCACCTGAGCCACCCGCTGGGTCACCAGGTGGAGCAGCAGGTGTGGGACGGCGTGGTGGCGGCGTGGGTTTCGGGCTGGATGGGTCTGCCGGCCGGCTGGCTGATGAACTCGCTGGCGGTGATGCTGGGCTGCGCCCTGCTCATCCCCCTGCCCCGCCTCTACGTGGGTTGGCGCAAGCGCCTGCACCAGCGTGGCCGCTTGCGCTGTGACTGGCTGGGCAGCGTCTAGACCCCGCCGTGTGCAGCGTCAGAACGTGACGTGCACGCGCCCGAAATACGAAGCGCCGTTCAGCCCGAACTGCACGCTGTCGTAGACAAAGCCGTTGTCGGTTTCGTTCGGGTCCTGCTTGCTCGGCTTCACGTTGAAGATGTTGTTGCCGCCGAAGCTCAGCCGCACCGACTTGCTCAGCGCCACGCTCACCGACAAGTCGGCCGACGTACGCGGCGCATAGCGCGCATTGGGCACGCCATTGGCCGTGCCCGAGAAGGTGCCAAGGGTCTGCGCGCCGAAATGCACGATCTTGAAGTCGGTCGTCCAGGCGCCCTGCGCGTATTCGAAGCCCACAGTGGCCTTGGTGCTGGGGCCGCCCTGCTCGATGAACAGGCGCTCGCGCTCGGACAGCAGCACGTCCTCGAAGCCCGCCAGCGCCGCTGGCGCGTGCACCGCGCTCACCCGGGTCTTGCTGTGGTTGATCGCCACGTAGGTGTTGAGCTGGGCGCCACCGGACAGGCGAGTCTTGTCGGACAGGGTGATGTCGATGCCGGTGGTGTTGGTGTCGACCGAGTTGACGAAAAACTGCGCCTGGCCCACGCCCAGCTGCTGCAGCACGGTGCCCAGGGCCGGGTAGTTGTTGGCGTCGAAACGGCCCGACAGCACGATGCGGTCTTTCAGCGCGATGCGGTACAGATCGACCGTGGCCGACCAATCGGGGCCATGCTTGAAGGTGGCGCCCAGGGTGAAGTTCTTGCTCTTCTCCTGCTTGAGCTGCGGGATGCCGGCGGCATTGGCAATCGCGCCGCCATTGGGCGCCAGCACCACATCGAGCGGCACGCCGCTGATGAAATCGGTGAAGGTCGACGAGAAGAACACCTGCTGCAGGCTGGGCGCGCGAAAGCCCGTGCTGGCCGCGCCGCGCAGCAGCAGCGCCGGGCTGGCCTTGAAGCTCGCCGCCAGCTTGCCGTTGGTGGTGCTGCCGAAATCGCTGTAATGCTCGGTGCGCACGGCCAGCTGGGTGGTCAGGGCCGGCAGCGGCGTTGATTCGAGCTCGGCATACAGCGCGCGGCTGGTGCGTCCCTTGCTGGTCTGGTCGGCCGGCTGGAAGCCCGGAAAGCCCTGGCTGCCGGCATTGCCACCAAAGCCCACGCCATCGGCATCGACGTAGGAGCCCCGCTCGCCAGCGCTGATGCTGTAGCGCTCGCGCCGCGATTCGGCCCCGAAGGCCAGGTTGCTGCCACCGAACAGGGTGGGCAAGAAGCGCGACAGGTCGAGGTTGGTGGTCGACTGCGAGAACCGGAAGCCGCCCGCATCGAAGCTGCTGGCACTGATGCCGCGGCCGCCGCCCAGCAGGTCGAGGTTGGCGATCGATGCGTTCAGCGTGCGGCTGATGTCATAGCGCATGGTGTTAGTGCCCTGGGAATATGCACTATCGATGACTGCACCGGACGATGGATACACT
>JANOAQ010000017.1:0-10723 GCA_031411195.1 Burkholderiaceae bacterium
CGCGAAGCCATGACCAGCCTGATCGGCATGCTGGCGCTGCTGGTGGCCTGCGTGGCCGGCCTGTTGTTGGCGATGCACTGGAATGTGCGGCGTGCGCTGGCGCCCCTGGGCCGTTTGCTGGAGGCCATCGCCGGCATCGAGGCCCAGCGGCCGCAAGCGGTGTCGGCCCTGCCGCCCATGCCCATCCGCGAGTTGGAATCGCTGGCTGCGGCCCTGCGCCACCTGGGCGCCGCGCTGGCCGCCGCCGAGGCCGGGCGCCGCCTGCTCAGCCAGCAGGTGCTCACCCTGCAAGAGGACGAGCGCAGCCGGCTGGCCCGCGAACTGCACGACGAGTTCGGTCAGCGTCTGACGGCACTGCGCGTGGACGCCACCTGGCTGGCGCGGCGCGTGGCCGACCAGCCCGCGCTGCTGGCCGTGGTGCAAGGCATGTCAAGCCATTGCGAGCAGGTGCAGCAGGACATCCGCGCGCTGCTGGCGCGGCTGCAACCCTTTGGCGCCAGCGGGACCGATGCGCAGGGTGAGTCGCTGCTGGCTCTGACGGCGCTGTTGCAGGCTCTGGTGTCGAGTTGGGTCAACCCCGGTCGAGACCCGGCCGGGGCCACCCTGTCCTTGAACTTGAACTGGCTGGATGCGCACGGGCGCATCAGGCCCTGGCCAAGCGACGAACAGGCGCAGCACCTGTGTCTGCCCCGCCCGTTGGTGCTTGCGCTCTACCGCATCAGCCAGGAGGCGTTGACCAACGTGGCCCGCCATGCCCAGGCACGGACGGCACAGCTCACACTGGCGCTGGTGGGCGACCTTCAGCCCGGCGCACCGGTTCAGATCGACTGGTGCGTGGCCGACGACGGGCATGGTCTGCCCGATGCCGACGCGGCGGTGCGACGTGGCAACGGCCTGGCCGGCCTGCGCGAACGGGTGTGGGCCCAAGGCGCCAGTCTGCAGGTGCAGCCCACCCGGCCCGGCGCAGCCCGCCCCGGCTTGCAGCTACAGGCGCGCTTTCAGGCCCGGTGGTTGGCACCATGAACCAGCCCCTGCGCGTGATGCTGGTCGACGACCATGCGGTGGTGCGCACCGGCTACCGCCGCCTGCTCGACGACGAGGCCGATCTTCAGGTGGTGGCCGAGCATGGTGATGCCGACAGCGCCTATGCCGCGCTGGGCCGCTTGCCCGAGGCCACGGCCGATGTGCTGGTGCTGGACCTGTCCATGCCCGGGCGCAGCGGCCTGGACATGCTGCGCCGCGTACGCCAGCGCTGGCCCATGCTGCGGGTGCTGGTGTTCAGCATGCACGACAGCCCGGCCATGGTGGCCCAGGCGCTGCAGGCGGGGGCCGATGGTTTCATCACCAAGGCCAGCGACCCGGCCTGGCTGGTGCAGGCCCTGCGGCGTGTGGCGCGGGGCGAGACCGGCGTGCTCTCGCCCGATGTGGCGCGCGCAGCCAACGCGCCTGCGGCCGGTGCACCACACCGGGTGCTGAGCCCGCGTGAGTTCGAGGTGCTGCGCGGCCTGGCCGAGGGCCTGGCCATCGACCAGATCGCCGAGCGCCTGCACCTGAGCGCCAAGACCGTGTCCAACCACCAGACGGCCATCCGCCAGCGCCTGGGGCTGGGCACGGCGGTCGAACTGCTGCACTACGCCCGCCAGCACGGGCTGGTGCGTTGAGATGTCCGCCCCCACGTCGCTTCGCTCCTGCCCCCCGAGGGGGCGCTCAGCCGCCTTGGGGCGGCCCGGCGCCGGCTGAGCCCCGGGCGGGTCAGCGTAGCGTCGACCCATCGAACGGGAAGATTTCCCGGTGCCACGAGATCGGTTCCTGCACAACATGGCCGGGTTTTCATGCCCGCCAGAGACCAGGAGACCTTGTGCACCGTCGTATGACCAGCCCCCGCCTGCACCCCGCTGCCCTGGCGGCCACGCTGGTGCTGATGGGCGTGCCCGCCCTGGCCCAATCGGCCGATTCGGCCCAGCGCGTCGATGTGGTGGGCGTCACGCCCCTGCCGAGCCTGGACGTGCGCAAAGACCGTGTGCCCGCCAATGTGCAGACCGCGCGCGGTGCCGACATCGAACGCAGCCATGCGCTGGACCTGAGCGCCTTCCTCAGCCAGCGCTTGGGCAGCGTGCACCTGAACGAGGTGCAGGGCAACGCCTTCCAGCCGGATGTCAACTTTCGTGGCTTCACCGCATCGCCCCTGCTGGGCACAGCCCAGGGCCTGTCGGTCTACCTGGACGGCGTGCGCCTGAACCAGCCTTTCGGCGACGTGGTGAGTTGGGATCTGATTCCCAAGTCGGCCATTGCCAATATCGCGTTGATGCCAGGCTCGAACCCGCTGTTCGGCCTGAACACCCTGGGTGGCGCGCTGGCGGTGCAGACCAAGGATGGGCTGAAGTACCCGGGCAGCGTGCTGCAATTGACCGTTGGCCAGCAGGGCCGCGCAGCGATCGAGTTCGAAACCGGCGGTGGCCAGGCCGCCAGCGGGCGGCACTGGTTCATCACCGGCAACCGCTTCCATGAGCGGGGCTGGCGCGTCAATTCACCCAGCGATGTGACGCAGCTCTTCGGCAAGCTCGGCTTCCAGGCGGGTGATACGCGGCTGACGCTGAGCACGGCACTGGCCGAAACCAAGCTCAACGGCAACGGACTGCAGGAACAGCGCCTGTTGGCGAAGGACCATGCCAGTGTCTACAGCCAGCCCGACACCACGCGCAACCGCGCCGCGCTGATCAACCTGGCGGCCAGCCACAGCCTGGGTGATGGCCTGTCGATGTCAGGCCAGGTGTACTGGCGGCGACTGCGCGCGGCCACCTACAACGGCGACGTCAACGACGATTCGCTCGACCAGGCGGTCTACCAGCCCAATGCGGACGAACGGGCGGCCCTGACCGCCGCCGGCTACAGCGGCTTTCCGGTGTCGGGTGAAAGTGCGGCCAGCACGCCGTTTCCGAAGTGGCGCTGCATTGCCAATGCGCTGCTGCAGGATGAGCCTGGCGAGAAGTGCAATGGCCTGATCAACCAATCGCGCACTGCGCAAACCCAGCACGGCCTGTCGCTGCAGTTGCAAGGCGAAGGGCGCCTGGCCGGCCTGGCCGGGCAATGGGTGCTGGGCGTGGCGCTGGACGTGAGCCGCGTGCACTTCATCCAGGGCTCGGAACTGGGCTACCTCAACGCCGACCACAGCATCACCGGCGTGGGCGCGTTCGGCGATGGGGTCACCGGCGGTGTGGTGGATGGGGCGCCCTACGACACACGTGTGGATTTGTCGGCCCGCACCCGCACCGCCAGCGTCTTCGGCAGCGAGGTGCTGGCCTTGAACGCGCGCACCCACCTCACGCTGTCGGCGCGCTACAACCGCAGCACGGTGAAAACGCGCGATGCCATCACCCCCGGCGGTGGTGCGGGCTCGCTCGATGGTGACCACACCTTCAAGCGCCTGAACCCGGCCGTGGGCATCACCTGGGCGGCCGTGCCGGCGCTCACCGCCTATGCCGGCTACAACCAGGGCAGCCGCGCGCCATCGGCCATCGAGCTGGGCTGTGCCGATCCGGCCAACCCCTGCAAGCTGCCCAATGCCATGGCCGGTGACCCGCCGCTGCGACAGGTGGTGACCAGCACGCTGGAAGCCGGCTTGCGCGGTGGTGCAGGGGCGATGCGCTGGAACGTGGGCGTCTTTCGTGCCGACAACCGCGACGACATCCTCTTCGTGGCCGACAACACCGCCGGCTTCGGCTACTTCAAGAACTTCGGCAAGACCCGCCGCCAGGGCCTGGAGGCTGGCGCGTCCTTGCCGCTGGGCGGTGCCACGGTGGGCGCCAATCTCACGCTGATGGATGCCACCTTCCGCAGCGCCGAGCTGCTGGGCGGCGCCGGCAACAGCCGCAACGACGAGGCCGAAGCCGGCTTTCCCGGTGTGGACGGCCACATCGGCGTGCAGCCTGGCCACCACATCCCGCTGGTGCCGCGCCGCTTGCTCAAGCTGTACGCCGACGTGCAGCTGGGTGCGGCTTTCTCAGTGGGGGCCGATGTCACCGCCGTGGGCGGAAGCTACGCCCGTGGCAACGAGAACAACGCCCACCAGGCCGTTGGCACCTACTACCTGGGTGCCGGCCGCAGTGCGGGCCATGCGGTGCTCAACTTGCGTGGTGACTGGAAGCCCACGCGCGGCCTGACGGTCTTCGTGCAGGTCAACAATGGGCTGGACCGCCGCTACAACACCGCTGCGCAGTTGGGCGCCACGGCCTTCGACGCCAACGGCAACTTCCTGGCGCGGCCGTTTGCGGCCAATGCCAACGGCGACCGGCCGCTGGTCAGCTCGACGTCCTACGCGCCGGGTGCACCGCGGGCCGTCACGCTGGGGTTGCGCTACGCGCTGTGACCTGACCTGACCGGGCCGGTGCCGGCCAGGCCCGCGCCGTCGTGTCGATCGTCGCGTCAATCGTCGCGTCGATAGTCGGGTCAATCAGCAGCGTGTGCCAGGCCCAGCCGGTCGACGACCTTGCGTTCAGCCTCGTAGCCGGCGCGCAAGGATTTGCCGTAGTCCTCGGGCCCCAAGTAAGCCGGCTCCTGGTCGTAACGGGCCAGTTCGGCCACGAAGGCCGGGTCGTTCATCGCAGCCCTGAAAGCATCGTGCAGCACCTGCACGATGGCCGGCGGCACACCGGCCGGTGCGGCCAGGCCGTAGGGCGAGGTGGCCACGATGCCGTGGCCCAGCTCCTTCAGCGTGGGCACGTTGGGCCAGCGTCTGGTGCGGTGCTCGCCAAAGGTGACCAAGAGGCGCAGCCGGCCCGAGTCGACGAAGGGCGCAAAGCCGTTGCTGTTGACGCCCACCATCACCTGGCCCGAGCTGACGGCGATCATCTGCTCGGACGTGCCCTTGTAGGGCACGTGGATGAAGCTGAGGTTGCGCTTGCCGAACAGCTCGTCGAGCACCACATGTGGCGTGGTGCCCGCACCGTTGGTGGCGATGCTCAGGCTGTTGGGGTGGGCCCTGGCATACGCGAACAGGTCGTCCAGGGTCTTGAAGGGGCTGGCTGCGGGTACCACGATGCCGAAGGTCACGCCCGACAGCTGGATGATGGGCGTGGTGTCGCGGATCGGGTCCCACAGCACCTTGCGCGTCCAGGGCGCGCGCAGCACGGTCTGCGGCATCTGCGCCAGGGTGTAGCCGTCGGGCTGGGCCTGCTTCAGCACCGGCATGGCCAGGGTGCCACCGGCGCCGCCGCGGTTCTCGATCAGCACCTTCTGGCCCAGGCGGGCCGAGGCGGCTTCGGCCAGGATGCGGAAGCTCAGGTCGGTGGCGCCACCGGCCGGCCACGGCAGCCACAGCGTGATGGGCCGGGTAGGAAATCGCTGCGGTGCCTGCGCCAGCGCCGCACCCCAGGCCGGCCCCAGGGCCACCGCGCCCAGCAGGCCCAGGGCCTGGCGGCGCCGCATCGGTGGGTGCTTCGAGTTCATTGCCATTCGATCAAGTCCAGAGTGATGGCGCCGCCCTGAGAAGCAGGCACCGAAGGTGCTTCGGGGGGAATCATCTAGGGGCCGCCCCGTTTGGCGAGCTGGCCAAAACCACGCTGCGGGTCATAGCCCCAGGCCGCCAGGCCGAAGCACAGCGCCAGCGTGCCCAGCACGATGAAGGGCGAAACACCCGGGTCCTTGTCGTAGAGCGCAAAGCGCATCCATTCCACCGCGTGGGTGAAGGGGTTGTAGCGGGCGATCTGGTAGACCCAGGCCGCGCCCGACTCTTCGAGCTTCCACAGCGGGTAGAGCGCGGTGGACATGAAGTACATCGGGAAGATGACGAAGTTCATCGTGCCGGCGAAGTTCTCGAGCTGCTTGATGTGCACGCTCAGCAGCAGGCCCAGCGCGCCCAGCATCAGGGCCGACGACACGGCGGCGGCCAGCACCATGGGTGTATGGCTGCCGAACACCGGCAGGGGGGTGCCCAGCGCCCAGGCCACGATGACGAAGGCCGCAGCCTGCGCCAGGCTCAGCACGGCAGTGGCGATGAGCTTGGCAAACAGGATCCACCAGCGCGGCAGCGGCGCGGTCAGCAGCAGGCGCATCAGGCCCATCTCGCGGTCGTAGACCATGGCCAGGCTGCTCTGCATGCCGTTGAACAGCAACACCATGCCCACCAGGCCGGGGGCGATGTACACGTCGTAGGGGATGTAGGTGTCGTAGGGCGGCACGATGGCCACGCCGAACACATTGCGAAAGCCCGCTGCAAACACCGCCAGCCACAGCAGCGGCCGCACCAGGGCCGAGACGAGCCGGCCGTACTGCCGCGCGAACTTCAAAAATTCGCGCATCACGATGGCGCGCAGCGCCTGGAACGCGTGTCTCATCGTTTGCATCGCTTCTCGGGTGCATCGGCGCCCAGGGTGTCCAGCGCATTGCTCGGGTGCAGGATGCCGTCCACCGGCGCGGTGGCCACCACGCTTTGCCCGTCGCTCAGCAGCAGTGGCTGGCGCAATTGGCCGTCCCAGGGTCGAAAGCTCAGGCCCACGCCTTTGGAGCCGTCGAGTTCACCGTCGGCCAGGGCCTTTTGAAAGCTGGCGACCGGGCCCTTGGGCGCGGCCAGAGCCGCACCCAACAGGGCCTTGCCCGCCATCCAGGCCGCCCAGTCGTGGGCCAGCATGGGCCGGCCGGCGGCCTTGGCAAAGCGGCGTGATACCTGCGGCGCCCCATAGCGCTCGAAGCTGGGCGACCAGGCCAGTGCCACCAGGCCACCATCGCCCACCACCGGCCGGGGCAGGGCGGTGCGGTAGGGCAGGGCGCGGGCAAATTCACCGTCGCTGTCGACCACCCACACCACGTCGTAGCTGCTGGCGGCGGCCACGCCGGTCAGCAGCAGCGGGTTGGCCAGATCCCGTTCGCGCGGGTCGGCCGACAGCTTGAAGGGCTTGCTGCCCGCCAGCTTCAGGCCATAGCGCTGGATGGCGGCCTGCGCCGTGGCGCCCCGGGCGCGGTCGTCTTCACCAGTCCCGGTCAGTAGCAGCACCTGGGTCCAGCGGCGGGAGGCCAGGTTTTGCGCCAGCGCGTCGGCGCGCATGCGTTCGCTGGGCAGCAGGTGCAGCAGGCGGGGGCGGCAATCGGCTTCGCGCAAGCGGTCGCTGGCATCGGCCAGGTTGAGCACGGGCAGCCTGGCGCCATCGGCGGCGGCCAGCAGCCAGTCGGCCGGCAGGTCGGCCAGCACGGCGGCGGCGCCGGCCTTCTCGGCCTTGGCGGCGGCGTCGCGCGCAGCGGCGGCCGAAGCCACCCGCACGGTGTCGATCTGCACGCCGGTGCCGTCGGCGCCGAGTTCCAGCTTGGCCTCGGCCAGGGCCAGGTCGATGGCGGCCTGCACCGGCCCGCCGCTCTGGGCCAGGGCCGGGCGCTCGGTGCGACCGCGCGCGTGGCGCGGGTCGTCATCGCGCACGATGAGCGTGGCCTTGAAGGTGAGGGCCTGGGCGGCACTGGCGCCCAGCGCCAGGCTCATCGCCAGAACCGGCAGGCCTGGCCACCAGAAGACGTGGGTCATTCGACCACCAGCGCCATGTAGGGCACCCGGCCTACGGGAATGGTCTTGATCGCCTTGGCAGCGGCCACGTCGACCACCGTGAGGTCGTCGCTGAGGCCGTTGACCACCAGCAGCCGCGCCTCGGCCTTGTCCAGCGTCACGTTCCAGGCGCGTTTGCCCACCAGCACCAGCGCATCCACCTTGCGCGTGGCCACATCGACGAAGGCCACGTGGTTGGCCTTGCCCAGGGCCACGAAGGCCCGTGTCCCGTCACGCGTCATGGTGATGCCCACGGGGGTGATGTCGGCGGCGCGCACGCCCTTCACTTCGAAGTTGATGGTGGCGATGGTGCTGTAGTCCTTGGTCGACAGCACGGTCAGGCTGGCGCCCAGTTCATTGCTCACCCACAGCTGGCTGCCATCGGGGGTGAGGGCCATGCGGCGCGGGCGCTTGCCCACCTTCACGTTCTTCAGCACCTGGCCGGTGGTGGTGTCGATCACGTGCACCAGGCTGGCCACCTCGGACGTGACCCACACCACCTTGCCATCGGGCGACGCCTTCACGCCCTCGGGCTCCTTGCCCACCGGCACGCGCTTGCGCACCGTGCCGGTGGCCACGTCGATGAAGCTCAGCGTGCCCTCGTCTTCGTTGCTCACGTACACCGTCTTGCCGTCGGGCGACAGGTCGAAGGCCTCGGGCTCGTCGCCCAGCGCCAGCTTGCCGACCGATTTGCGGCTGGCCAGGTCGATGATGTCGGCCTGGTTGCTGTCGGTGCAGGCCACCAGCAGTTGCTGGCCATTGGCGCTGCGCTGCAGGTGGCGTGGCCGCTTGCAGGTGGCCAGGCTGCCGGTGACGGCCAGGGTCTTGAGGTCGATGACGGCCAGGGCGTTGTCTTTTTCGCTGGACACATAGGCCACGCCCTGGGCGGCGGCGGGGCCGGCCAGCGCGGCCAGCGCGGCCAGCGCACCGGCCAGGGCCGGAAGCTTGGAACGGATTGTCAACATGCTTGCCTCGGTGTTGTTCTGTCAGGCCAGGTGGGCGCGGTCAGCCGGTGGCCCGGATGAAGGCTTCTTCGAGCGTGCCGCCGCCCAGGGCCGTGGCCACGTCGGCCGGCGGGCCGTCGGCCAGCAACTGGCCCTTGTGCAGCACCAGCACGCGGTCGGCGGCCTCGGCTTCTTCCACCAGGTGGGTGGCCCACAGCACGCTGCTGGCGCGCTGGCGCACGTCGGCCAGCACGGTGGCGCGAAGCTCACGCCGGCTCTTGGGGTCGAGCCCCACCGTGGGCTCGTCCATCAACAACAGGCCGGGCTGGTGCAACAGGGCGCGCACCAGTTCCACCTTGCGGCGGTTGCCGCCGGACAGCTCGCGCACGGGCCGGTCCAGGTCTTTGTCGATGCCGGTGGCTTGGCAGGCGGCGGCGATGCGCTCGGCCGCCACGGCGAGCGGCAGGCCGTGCAGGTCGGCATGAAAGCGCAGGTTGCGCCGCACGCTCAGGTCGAGGTCGAGCGACATGGCCTGGAACACCACGCCGATGTGCCGCAGCGCGGCCACCGCACTGCCGCGCAGCGAGTGGCCATCGACCCGCACTTCGCCTTCGTCGGCCATGAACAGGCCGGTCAGCACCTGGAACAGCGTGCTCTTGCCGGCGCCATTGGGCCCCAGCAGCGCCACAAAGCTGCCGGGCTGCAGCACGAGCGACAGGCCCTTCAGGGCGGCGCGCTCGCCATAGCGCTTGGTGAGCGATTCGATCTGCAGGCGCGGGGCGGAGTACGGTGAATTCATGCTGCGGCGTTTGTAGCCGCAGCGGGCGGGATGGCAAACCTGCGGAATGCCCTGTGCCGCGCAGGACGCAGGGTGTGGGTCACAACTTGATTTCCATGCCGTCGCAGGCCAGGGAAATGCCCTGTTCGGCCCGATCGACACAAGGGGCCTTGCTGGGTGCATCGCCAAACCGCACCGTGTGGCGCGCCGGTCACGGCGCCGTGCGACAGTTCGGCAAGATGATGCATGTGTGCTGGGTCTCCCTCAAGACGACGTTGGGCCGCTGGTGTGCCGCCGGCCTGGATCGGCATGCCTGCCGCAAGACACATGCCGTCTCACCGGACAGTGGGCCATTTTGGCCGAGCCAGCGCCACCGCAGTTTGCTTGACATGCGCTGTGGCAAACCAGCGCAGCCTTACCCCAGGATGCCACAGCGCGAACCCGATCTCGTCGAGGTGCATGCCCCGGTGCGATGGGCGCTGTTGTTTGCTTGGGGGCTGGCCAGCCTCGCAGCGCCGGTGGCGGCGGCGCCGTGCGCCGGCCCGGTGCTGCACTTTGTGGCCTTGGCGCCCGGCCATTGGCTGGTGCCGGCCGCTGAAGGAGACGCGACGCCTGAGAACCGGGGCCAGGTGTCCAACCTCGTGCTGGTTCGCGAAGACGGTGCGACGCCCCGTCTGTGGGCTTTGGGCAGCGGCCCCAGCCGGGCCTTTGGCGGGGCATTGGCCTGCCAGGCTCGCCAGCAACTGGGCCTGGACATCAGCGACGTGGTCAGCCCCTGGACGCGGCCCGAACTGGTGCTGGGTGCAGCCGGGCTCAGTGGCGCCGTACAGGCACGGCATTGGGCTCATGCCAGTGTGGCCGATGCGATGGCCGAACAGTGCCCGCATTGCATGGAGCGCCTTCGCCAGCGCCTGGGGGCGGCCGCCAACGATCTGGCTGGGCAGGCCATCGCCTTGCCCACACGCCGCTTTGTTGGCGACCAGGGCCCACTCGGCCCCTTCGACTGGTGGCGCATGCCCCGTGTGGATGGCCGCTGGGTCACCTTGTGGCGCAGCCGACAAGCGCCGATCTGGGTGTTGCATGGCGTGCTGCAGGGCAACGGCCCGCCGGACGGCCGCGATGCCGATCTGCTGATGCTGCAGCAGGCCACGGCGCGTGTGCTGGCGCTGTCCGAGGCCGATGGCGCCCAGGCGGTCTTCATCGGTGAGCAAGGCCCGCCGCTGGGCCGCGCCGGGGTGCAGCGGCTGGCGGCCTATTGGCAGGCGCTGCGCAGCCAGGTGACGGCCGCCATCGAACGCGGTGACGACGAAACCGCGCCGCCGCCGCAGTTGCCCGAAGCCGCCGCGCTGCCCGGTTGGCACCAACACCCCTGGCACGCCATGAACTGGCAGCGCGCCTGGCGCCAGGAAGAAAACCGCATCCTCAACCCAACCCCACGCTAGGAGTGTGTGTGGCAGAAAGCCAGGCCTGGCTTTC
>JANOAQ010000018.1:0-5265 GCA_031411195.1 Burkholderiaceae bacterium
GGTTCAAGTCCAACACGGCCTACCAAACAAAGCCTTGGGCAGCCGGAAGCAAAAAAGCCCGCAAGCGCGGGCTTTGTGCTTCTGCAGGAGAAGGTGGTCAGCTGCGCGTGCCGGGCACCGGCGCCGGTAGCGGCGCATAGCCGCCGGTGGGTGCCACCGACGGGGCGCGGGTGACGCGCACCTTGTTGCCGGTGGTGACGATGATCACGGCGTCGCCAGCGTTGAAGCTTTCATGGCTCTTGGCCTGAACGATGGCGCGGCGGTCGCCGTTGCGCAGCTGCACCATGATTTCGAGTGAATCTTCCTTGGTGGAGGCGCGTTCGATGGCATTGCCCACCACCGCGCCGGCCACGGCGCCGAGCACGCCGCCAACGGTCGAATCACGCCGGCCGCCGATCGAGCCACCGGCAATGCCGCCCACTACACCGCCGGCCACGGCGCCTGCGCCACTTTGGCTGCCGTCCACTGTCACCCCGCGCACCGTCAAGACGGTGGCATCCACCACAGTGGACATGCGCTGGGCATCGTGGCGGCTGATGACGTCCGGGCTGCTGGTGGCGCAGCCGGCCAGCGCCAGGACGGCCGCAAGGGCCAGGGCAGAGGTGGTACGGAGCATGTTGAATCCTCGTCTGGGAAGTTCTCTACAACGTCGGCTGGAGGCTGGCCGTTGACTTGGCTCGATTGTGACCAGCCCATGGGCCGCTGGTTGCGCCGGCCCGTTGCCTGTGTGTGAAGAAAAGTGAACCTGCGTCACGCGCCGTGCCCAAGAACTACCGCGCCAGCAGTGCATCCACCGCGCTCACCGGCGCCGCGTTGTGGCCCCAGCTGGCACGCAGCCAGGTGGCCAGGGCGGCCAGGTCATCGTGCGGCAGGTCGAAGCCAGGCATGCCGTAAGGGCGCGGGTTGCCCGCCGTCGCCGGCGCAAAGCCACCTTGGGTGATGGCCAGTATCAGGTTGCGTGGGTCCGGGCGGGTCACCGTGGCGTTGCCAGCCAGGGCCGGGTAGGCGCCCGGCGCACCCTGGCCCTGTTGGCCGTGGCAATCGGCACAGTGGTCGGTGTAGAGCTGGCCGCCCCGTGCCAGGGCCTCGGCCGATCGGTGGGTGCGGTCGGGTTTGGCGCCGTCACCCCGGACCTGGCCGGCCAGGCGCTGCAGGTAGGCCACCATCGCATGCAGGTCCGCATCGCTCAGGTATTGGGTACTGCCGGCCACCACTTCGGCCATCGGGCCCATCGCCACCGCGCGGTCGGAGACGCCGGTCTTCAGCAACTGCACCAGTTCGGCGGTCGCTCGTTCTGCCAGGCGGCTGTCGTCGTGGTCGATCAATGAGGGCGCGTACCAGCGTTGCTGCGGCAGCACACTGCCGCCATGGGCATCTGCCAGTGTGGCGCCGGCGCCCAGCCAGTTGCGGCTGGCATGGCAGGCGCTGCAATGGCCCAGCCCGTTGACGAGGTAAGCGCCTCGGTTCTGGGCTTCGTTGCGCGCTGGGTCGGGCTCGAACCGGCCGGGCTTGAAATACAAGGCCCGCCACACCGCCAGCGCAGGCTGGGTGCTGAAGGGCCAGCGCAGCTTGTGGGCCGGGTTGGCCTGCACTGCAGGCGGCAGGCTGCGTAGCCAAGCCCACAGGGCATCGGCATCGGCCACGCTGACCCGTGTGAAGTGGGTGTAGGGAAAGGCGGGCACCAGCAGACGCCCGTCGAGCGAGCGGCCGTTGTGCAGGGCACGGCGAAAGGCGCTGGCGTTCCAGCGGCCCAGGCCACTGGCATCGGGTGTGAGGTTGCTGCTGTAGACGGTGCCGAAGGGCGTCTCGATCGGGCGGCCACCGGCGTACGGCGCACCGCCTTGGGCCGTGTGACAGGCGGCGCAGTTGCCAGCGCGGGCCAGGTAGGCGCCTCGCTGCACCAGGGCGGGGTCGGCCGGGCGGCTGGGCTCGGGCTGGGTGTCGAGCGGCGCCTCGCCACGCAGGTTCAAGGCCACCACGGCAGCGGTCAGCAGGGCCACTGCCAGCAGCAGACCGGCCAGCCGGCGGCGCATCAGTCGGTCGGTCATGGCGGCGGCGGGGCGCGCACGCTGGCGCAGGGCAGGGGCGGCGGGCTGTCAGATGCTGGGCGCGCCTTCAGGCCGGGTGGCACGGGCTGGGCTGCCAACCAGGTGGCCACGGCGCTCGCGTCGATTGGCTGCAGGCGTTTGGCGATCTCGGCCATGCAGTCGGGTGCGATGGCGCGGCGGCTGCCGGTCTGCCAGGCGCCCAGTTGGGCGATCAAATAGTCACGCGGCAGACCCAGCAGGCCGGGTACCTGGGGCAAGGTGCCACCCAGGGTCTCGCCATGGCAGGCGGTGCAGGCGGGCAGGCGCCGCGCCGGGTCACCGTGCCGCACCAGTTGTTCACCCCGGGCCAGCAGCGCAGGCGGGGCGGCGCCCGGGGGCACGGCGGCATAGGGAAGGTCGAGCCTGGCGAAGTAGCCCGCCATCTCGTGCAGGTAGGTGTCGGTCTGGAGTGCCAGGTAGGCCGACATGGTGGCGTGGCGGCGGCGGCCATCGCGAAAGTTGAGCAGTTGCTGGTACAGGTACCCCTCGGGCTTGCCAGCCAGGCGAGGCAGGTAGCCTTCGCGCGCAGCGCGGCCCTGGGCGCCATGGCAGGTAGTGCAAGGCAGCAGGCGCTGGGCAAGGGTATCGGGAACAAGCACCGCAGCCTCGGGCGCCCTGGGCGCCTCGGCCGAATGCGACGGCAACCCGCTGGCCAGCAGGGCCGCGCCCGACAAAAGCGCGGCCGCCGCGCGGCGCGCGCGCATCAGCCCGGTCACCCGTGCAGGCGGCTGGAGCGCGGCACGCTGGCCAGCAAGAACTCCATCTGGTCGGCCACGATGCGGCGGCCGCGCAGGATCATGTCTTCATGCAGGCTGGGCGTGTAGGGCAGGTAGAGCAGTGTCATGTTCGATTCTTCGGGCAGGCGGTTGCCCTTGCGGCCATTGCAGCCCTTGCAGGCGGTGATGCAGTTCATCCAGGTGTCGCGCCCACCGCGCGAGGTGGGGATGATGTGCTCACGGGTGAGGGTGTCGAAGCCGAAGCGCCCGCCGCAATAGGCGCAGACGTGGCGGTCACGCACAAACAGCTTGGGGTTGGTCATGGCCGGGGTGACGCGCCATGCCCG
This sequence comes from Burkholderiaceae bacterium, assembly GCA_031411195.1. GTDB lineage: Bacteria > Pseudomonadota > Gammaproteobacteria > Burkholderiales > Burkholderiaceae_C > Pseudaquabacterium. The sequence goes on from JANOAQ010000018.1 coordinate 3,151, forward strand.
GCTGGGGATGGCGCCGCGCACGGCGATGATGGGGTGAACTTCGATGCGCGACTGCAGGCCGGTGGTGCGCTGGATGCCGCCCCGCAGCACATGGAAAGCGCGGCCCAGCGTCCAGGCCACGCCGTCGGCGGCGTAAAGCAGGGCAGCCTCCCGCGGCGTGATCCACGCTTGCGGGCGGCCGGACACATCGAGCTGCAGAACGTCCACTCAAGAACCCTCCAGTCACGACGCGAGCGTACTGCATTCCGGATGCCCTGCCGGTGCGGTGGCGGCGCCCTGAAGCGGGGCGAACCGGGCATGCAAACGCGCGCTTGGCCCGCCCTGCTGCCGTGATCTAGTCGGCATCGTCTAGAAAAACCCGGCGTTTCGGTCACCGCAATGGCCGACGATTCTGCAAAATAGCACGATCGTTCGTTTCATTCGGGCTACCCACGTGACTGTCACTCCCTCGCCAACGCCGACCAAGCGCCCTGCGGGCCGCAGCATGGCCCGCTCGCTGCACAAGGGCCAGCAGACGCGCGCGGCCATTCTGGAGGCGGCGCTCGGCCTGTCGTCGCACATGGGGCTGGAAGGCCTGTCCATCGGCGCCCTGGCCGAGGTGACGCAGATGAGCAAGTCAGGCGTGTTTGCCCACTTCGGCTCGCGTGAGGAACTGCAGATTGCGGTGATCCGCGAATACCACGCGCGGTTCGAAGAAGAAGTGTTCTTCCCTGCCGTGCGTGAGCAGCGTGGTCTGCCGCGTTTGCGTGCCCTGTTTGAACGCTGGGTGCGCCGCGTGTCCATCGAGGTGGACTCGGGCTGCATCTACATCAGCGGCGCGGTCGAGTTCGACGACCGTCCCGGCCCGGTGCGCGATGCCCTGGCCAGCATGGTGCGAGCCTGGCAGTCGGCACTGGAGCGGGCCATCCGCCTGTCCGTCGAGGCCGGTCACCTGCAGAGCGACACCGATTCACTGCAGATGCTGTTCGAGGTGCACGGTCTGATCCTGGCCCTGCACCACGATGCGCGCTTTCTGCGCCTGCCCGGCGCCATCGACCGCGCCCGCAAGGGCTTTGACCGAATCGTCAGCTACTACGTTCTGGCCGAGCCCGAGCGCGCGGCGACCGCCCTGCCGGCGCGCGCCGCGCGCTGAGCTTTTCCCACTGTTAGCCCCCTTTTTTTTGCTGCCCAGGAGCCTCCATGCCCCAGTACAACCCGCCCATCCGTGACATGCAATTCCTGCTGCACGAGGTGCTGGATGCCGTGCCCACCCTGAAGGCCCTGCCCGCGCATGCCGACATCGATGTCGAAACGCTGAATGCGGTGCTCGAAGAGGGGGGCAAGTTTGCCGCCCAGGTGACGCAGCCGCTCAATCTGTCGGGTGACAGCGAAGGCTGCACGCTCGACAAGACCACCCACGCGGTGACGGCGCCCCAGGGGTTCAAGGAAGCCTATGCCCAGTACGTGGCCGGTGGCTGGCCTGCGCTGAGTTGCGATCCGACCTACGGCGGCCAGGGTCTGCCGCTGCTAGTGAACCAGTGCATCTATGAGATGCTGAACTCGGCCAACCAGGCCTGGACCATGTACCCGGGCCTGAGCCATGCCGCTTACGAAGCCCTGCATGCCCACGGCACGCCGGAGCAGAAGGCAATGTTCCTTCCCAAGCTGACCAGCGGCCAATGGACGGGCACCATGTGCCTGACCGAGCCGCACTGCGGTACTGACCTGGGGCTGCTGCGCACCAAAGCCGAACCGCAACCTGACGGCAGCTACAAACTGACGGGTAACAAGATTTTTATCAGCGCTGGCGAACACGACATGACCAGCAACATCGTGCATCTGGTGCTGGCGCGCCTGCCGGACGCACCGCAGGGCAGCAAGGGCATCAGCCTGTTTATCGTGCCCAAATTCAACGTCGGAAAAGACGGCGCTTTGGGCACGCGTAACGGCATTTACTGCGGCGGGCTTGAACACAAAATGGGCATCCACGGCAACGCCACGGCGCAGATCGTGCTCGACGGTGCCAACGGAACGCTGGTGGGCGCACCCAACAAGGGTCTGGCTGCCATGTTCGTGATGATGAACGCAGCGCGCCTGGGTGTCGGCAACCAGTCGCTGGGCCTGACAGAAGTGGCT
>JANOAQ010000019.1:0-17062 GCA_031411195.1 Burkholderiaceae bacterium
GCCGCCACCGGCCGCGGCATGGATGTGGCCATGCAGGGCAATGCCTGGTTGTCGGTGCAAGCCGCCGACGGCACCGAGGCCTACACCCGCAACGGCGCCCTGACGGTCAATGCCGAAGGCCTGCTGGTGACCCACGCGGGCCTGCCCGTGGTGGGTGAAGGCGGCCCCATCACCGTGCCACTGAACGGCCAGGTCGCGATCGCGCCCGACGGCAATGTCTCGGCCACCGTGGCGGGCGGCCGACCTCAGGGCGTTGGCAAGCTCAAGCTGGTCACGCCCGAGACCCCGCTGCAGCGTGGCATCGACGGTCTGTTTCGCAATGCCGCAGGGGATGACCTGGATGCTGACGCCACTGCGCGCCTGCAACCCGAGGCGCTGGAAGGCAGCAATGTCAGCGCGGTCGAAGCGATGGTGGCCATGATCTCCGCCTCGCGCCAGTTCGAGCAGCAGATGAAGATCCTGCAAACCTCGCAGGAACGCGAGCAATCGGCCACGCGCTTGCTCTCCGGTAGCTGAGCACCGCGCCGCCTGCGCTCCTGCGCGGGCCCGCCTACCCGAGAGAAGCACCGCCCGCGCGGTGCTTTTTGGCGTTTGGCGGGCCTCAAGTTGCCGCGATCATCGCTGCAGAGACTTGCAAAGGAGAGTGGCGATGATCCGTTCACTGTGGATTTCAAAGACCGGCATGGAGGGGCAGCAGACCGCCCTGGATGCGATCGCCAACAACCTGGCCAACACGGCTACCACCGGCTACAAGCGCAGCCACGCCGCGTTCGAGGATCTGATGTACCAGAACCTGCGCCAGGTCGGCTCGGCCAGCTCCGAGCAGTCGCAGTTGCCCATCGGCCTGCAAGTGGGCCTGGGCACCCGCGCTGTGGGCGTGGCCCGCAATTTCTCGCAAGGCAATCTGCAGCAGACGGGTGGCTCCTACGACATGGCGGTCCTGGGCAATGGCTTCTTCCAGGTGCAGATGCCAGACGGCACGACAGGGTACTCGCGGGATGGCTCGTTCAAGCTCAACGCCCAGGGCCAGATCGTCACCAACGGGGGTTATGTGGTGCTGCCCGGCATCACCGTGCCGGGCAATGCCCTGACCGTCAATGTCAACAAGGACGGCGTTGTCGAAGTGACCACCAGCGCCAACCAGACGGCGCCCACGCAGTTGGGCCAGATCCAGCTGGCCGGCTTCATCAACCCGGCTGGCCTGGAACCCAAGGGCGAAAACCTGTTTGGCGAAAGCGCCGCATCGGGCGCACCGCAGGCGGGCGCACCGCAGACCAATGGCCTGGGCTTCATCCAGTACGGCAGCCTGGAAACCAGCAACGTCAACGTGGTCGAGGAACTGGTCAGCATGATCCAGACGCAACGGGCCTACGAGCTCAATTCAAAGGCCGTACAGGCTTCTGACCAGATGCTGCAGAAGTTGTCGCAGCTGTGAGGCACAACGAGATCACCATGACTTTTGCCCGCACTTTCAACCGTGTCGCCTCGCGCACTGCCCGGCTGTTGCAGCTGGTGCTTGCGGGCACTCTGGCTTGCGGGCTGACCGCCTGTCAGCAAATGGCCCGCATGCCCAATGTCGACCTCGTCATGCCCACCGCAGCCATGCCGATCCAGCCTGCGCCTGCACCGGTATTGGCTGCCGAGGTGGCCCCGCTGGCGGGCGCCATCTTCCAGCCCGACCGCTACCGCCCGTTGTTCGAGAACCACCGTGCGCGACTGGTGGGCGACACCCTGATGGTCAACATTGCGGAGAAGGTGAGCGCGGTGCAAAAGAGCACCAGCACCGTCGACAAGTCGAACTCGGTGGACGCCAGCTTGTCTGCGGTGCCGTTCCTCAAGAGCAGTGCCCTCACGCGCTCGTCGGCTTCGGGCACCTCTACCAGCGCATTCGAAGGCAAGGGCACCACCGAGAACAGCAACGACTTCTCGGGCGTGATCACCGCCACCGTGGTGCAGGTGCTGCCCAACGGGCACCTCATCGTGGCCGCTGAAAAGCAGATCGGCGTCAACGCCAACGTCGATGTGCTGCGCTTTTCGGGCCAGGTGGATCCGCGTGCCATTGCGCCGGGCAACACCATCAACAGCACCCAGATCGCCAATGTGCGCGTGCAGCAGCGGGGCCGCGGCCAGGTTGCGGAGGCCCAGTCCATGGGCTGGCTGTCGCGTTTCTTTCTCAGCGTTCTGCCGATCTGATGAGCAACCCCATGAATCCCCGCATTCGTTGGTCCCGATTCAAGCCCGATCACCTGCTTCGGGCGGTGGTGCTGCTGGGCTTGCTGGTGGCCAGCGCCGCCGTCTGGTGGCCGGCCCAGGCCGCCCGCATCAAGGAAGTGGCCAGCGTGCAGGGCGTGCGGCCCAACCAGTTGACAGGCTTCGGTCTGGTCTTCGGCCTGGACGGCACGGGCGACCAATCAACGCAGGCGCCCTTCACACCGCAGGCCTTGGCGGCCTTCCTGCAGCAGAACGGCATCACCTTGCCGCCGGGCGTGACCATGCAGCCGCGTAACCTGGCCTCGGTGGTGGTGACGGCCGAACTGCCACCCTTTGCACAACCGGGCCAGCGCATCGATGTCAATGTGTCCTCGGCCGGCAATGCCAAGAGCCTGCGCGGTGGTCTGCTGCTGCAGACGGCACTGCGCGGTGCCGACGGGCAGGTGTATGCCATTGCCCAAGGCAACCTGATCGTGGGTGGTGCTGGCGCTTCCGCAGGGGGTGCGAAGGTGCAGATCAACCACCTGGCGGCTGGCCGCGTGCCCGAAGGCGCCACGGTCGAGCGGGCGGTGCCCACGGTGCTCAGCCACAACGGCCTGATGCAGCTGGACGTGCAGTCCAACGACTTCGCCACAGCACGTGCCGTGGCCACTGCCATCAACAATGCCAAGGGTGACGGCACGGCCCAGGCGGTGGATGGCCGGGTGGTTCGGGTGCGCATGCCGGCCCAGGCCAACGACCACGTGGCCTTCGTGGCGGACATCGAGAACCTCGACGTGGTGCTGCAGAAGCCGGCTGCCCGTGTGGTGATCAATGCCCGCACCGGCACCGTGCTGATGAATGAGACCGTCACCCTGGGCAGTTGTGCGGTGGCCCATGGCTCGCTCACCGTCACGGTCAGCGCCACGCCCATGGTCAGCCAGCCCAATGCCTTCAGCCAGGGGCAGACGGTACAGACCGAGAAGAACGACATCGCCATCACGCAGCAGGGTGGCCAGTTGATGCACTTGCCCGCTGGCGCCAAGCTGGCCGACGTGGTGCGTGCCCTCAACGCCCTGGGTGCGACGCCGCAAGACCTGCAGGCCATCTTGCAGGCGATGAAGAGTGCGGGCGCCCTGAAAGCCGAGATCGAGGTCATCTAGGATGAAACTGCCAACACGCGCACTGCGTTCGCCGTCCTCCGAGGGTGTGCGTCGGTGCCTTCGTTCGGCCGGGCGCCACTGACATGGCTGCCCTGCCCACCACCGGCGCCGTGCAAAGCGCCTCCAGCCAGGCCCTGGTCAGCGACGCCAACTCGCTGGACGGCCTGCGCCGAGCCGCAGGCAAGGACCCCAAAGGCGCCGCCCGCGATGCGGCCAAAGCGTTCGAGTCCTTGTTCATGAACCAGTTGCTCAAGACCATGCGCGCCTCCACCGAGGCCACCGGCATGTTCGAGAACCAGGGCAGCAAACTGGGCACTGAAATGCTGGACGCTCAGCTGGTCAACAAGATGGTCGGCCAGCCTGGCGGCCTGAGCGATGTGATTGCCCGCCAGCTGGAGCGCCAGATGGGCCTTGTGCCCGGCCCGGTGCCCCGCACGGGCACGGCCAACACCAGCCTGCCACTGGTCAGCGAACCCGGCGTGGTACCCAAGGTGCCCGAGAAGGGCGCTGCCGGCTTTGTGCAGCAGCACAGCCTGGCGGCCGACAAGGCCTCCGCCGAGACCGGCATCCCGGCGCAGTTCATGCTGGCCCAGGCGGCATTGGAAACTGGTTGGGGCAAGCGCGAAATCATCGGCATCGACGGCAGCAACAGCCACAACCTGTTCGGCATCAAGGCCGGCAGCCGCTGGAACGGCCCCACGGTGGAGGTGGCGACCACCGAGTACATCGGTGGTCAGCCGCGCAAGGTGGTGCAGAAGTTCCGGGCCTATGCCAGCGAGGCAGAGTCGTTTGCCGACTATGCCCGCCTGATGAAAGACAGCCCGCGCTACGCCAAGGTGGTGGCCGCCGGCAATGACGCACGCGAGTTTGCGCAAGGACTGCAAAAGGCCGGCTACGCCACCGACCCGGCCTATGCCGAGAAGCTGGCCAAAGTGATCACCACCACCGCGCGCCTGCAGCGCAGCGCGGCGTGAAATGAAGCCCCCACGCGCCTTTCAGTTGCTGCCCCCCGAGGGGGCGCTCAGGCCCTTCGGGCGGCCGGGCGGGCCTGAGGATCCTGAGGGCCCCCTGCAATGACCACCATCTCGCTGCTGCAACTGGGCACGGCTGCGCTGTACGCGGCCAATGCGCAGTTGCTGACCACCAGCAACAACATCGCCAATGCCAATACGCCGGGCTATTCGCGCCAATCGGTGCAACTGGCCACGTCGGGCAGCACCTATGAAGGCGCGGGCTACTACGGGCGCGGTGTCACCGTCGCCAGCGTGACCCGGGCATCCAACCAGTTTCTGACCCAGCAGGCCGTGGCGGCCGGGGCCAATGCAGCGGCCCAAGGCGTCTACCGCGACATGCTGTCGCAGCTGGAGAAGGTGTTTGCAGGCGGAGCGGCCGGCCTGGGCCACGCCGCCACCCAGGTCTTCAATGCCTTTGCGGATGTGGCGGCGTCGCCCGGTGACTTGTCTGCCCGCCAGGCCGTGCTGGGCCGGCTGGAGGACTTTGCCTCGCTGGCACGCTCATCATCCGACCAGATCCACAGCCTGCAGGCCAACCTCGAGCACGATGTGCAGGGTGGGGTGGAAGAGGTCAACACCCTGGCCAAGCAGATGGCCAAGCTCAATTCAGCCATTGCGGCGGCCACGCGCCGGGGCCAGCAGCCCAACGACCTGCTCGACCAGCGCGACGAGTTGATCAAGCGCATCGGCAGTCTGGTGGAAGTGCATGCGGTGATCGGCCCCGACGAGACAGCGGCAGTCTTCGTGGGCACCGGCCAGACCCTGGTGCTGGGCGTGCAGCCCTCCAGCCTGGTGGCCATGGCCGATCCGCAGGACACCAGCCGCATGACGGTAGGCGTGAACAACGGTGGCCAGATCACCCCGCTGACGACCGAGGACATCGGCCAGGGTCAGATCGGCGGGCTCCTGCGCTTCCAGGACTTCGACCTGGCCGACGCACGCAACCGCCTGGGGCAGATGGTGGCGGGGCTGGGGCATGCGCTGAATGAGCAGCAGTCGCTGGGCCTGGACCTGCAGGGCCGCACCGGCGCGTCACTGCTGCGCTTCAGTGGCCCGGTGGTGGTGCCCGGTGCGAACAACCAGCGCGACACCAACGGAGAACTGCTGGCCACCGTCGGCGTGACGGTCAGCAACGCCAGTGCGCTGACCGCCAGCGACTATCGGCTCGAAGCAGACCCAGCCAATGGTGGCCAGTACATCGTCACGCGTTTGTCCGATGGCCGGGTCAGCGCGCCGGTGCCCGATGGCGGCGTGGTCGATGGTTTCACCATCACCATCGGCCCCAATGCGCCCAGCGCGGGTGAGTTCTTCGTGCTCAAGCCGGTCGCCGCGTCGGCCGGTGATGTGGCCGTGGTGATGAAGAACCCCCGCGGTCTTGCCGCCGCCAACCCGGTGACGGCCTCGGTCAGCCCGGCCAACACCGGCACGGCGACCATCGTCGGACTGGCCATCACGGCCGCACCTGTCAACCCCTACCAGGCCTTGTCGGTCGTCTTCACCGACGACCAGGGCAGCTACGAACTGCGGGACGTCGCCAATGCCGTGGTGGGCAGCGGTGCCTTCGTGGCGGGCCAGCCCGTCACCCATGACGGCATGGCCTTGTCGATCAATGGTGTACCCAAGGCCGGTGACACCCTGCTGATCGAACCGGTCGTGCACCCCGCCGCCAGCAATGGCAATGCGCTGCGATTCGACAACCTGGCCAACCGCGGGCTCATCGACGGCGTCACGGTGAGCGATGCCTACGCCAACGCCATGGCCGAGGTGGGCACGCGGGTGCAGGGCGCAGTGGCGGCGGCCGATACCAGCTCGACCGTGGCGGCCCGGGCCAATGCCGAGCTCAGCGCCGAAGTGGGTGTCAATCTGGACGAGGAAGCTGCGCGCCTGATCCAGTTTCAGCAAAGCTACCAGGCCGCCGCCAAGATGTTGCAGACCGCCCAGACCCTGTTCGACACCCTGCTGAACATGCGCTGATGGTTGCCATGCGCACCTGACCAGCCCGACGTGGAGCCGACCCGATGAGAGTTTCAACCGCCAACCGCTACGAAGCGGCCGTTGACAGCCTGCAGCGCCGCCAGCGCGACATGGCCGAAGCGCAGACCGCCATGACCAATGGCAAGCGCATCAACAAGCCCAGTGACGACCCCACCGGCGCGGCGCGCGCCGAACGGGCCTACATCAGCGGTGAGCGCATCAGCAGCGAGCAGCGCCTGGTGGATGCCAGCCGCAGCGCCATGGTGTTGGCCGAGTCGGCCCTGGGCCAGGCCAGCGAACTGATGCAGAACGCCCGTGAAACCCTCGTCAGCGCCGGCAACGGCAGCTACAGCTCCAAGGAGCGCGCGGCCCAGGCCCATCAGTTGAGCCAACTTCGCAGCCAGTTGCTGGCCCTGGCCAACCAGGGCAATGGCGCCGGTGGCTACCTGTTCGGCGGTCAGGGGGCCACGGCGATACCGTTTCTCGACACGCCGGGCGGTGTGCAGCCGGCAAGTGCCGGCGGGCAGACCCTGTTGTCCACCAGCGAGCAACTGCCGTCCACCGTCGACGGCCAGAACATCTGGCTGGCGGCCCGCAGCGGCAACGGCGTGTTTGTCAGCGGCGCGGCGGCCGGCAACCTGGGTACCGGCTGGATCGATGCCGGCACCGTCAGCAACCCCGGCGCACTGACCGGTGCCAGCTACAGCATCGAGATCGGTGACGTGAACGGTGTCACCAGCTACACGGTGTTGGCCGACGGCCAGCCCACGGCCCTGACCGATGTGCCCTACCGCGCCGGCGAGGCGATCACGGTCGACGGCATGTCCTTGCACATCAAGGGCGCCCCCGTGGCAGGCGACCGCTACACCGTCACCCCCTCGACACCGGATCTGGACGCCTTCGAGGCGCTGGACAGGGCCATTGCCATCCTCAAGGACCCCAACGCCAATGCGGGCCAGGTGGCGCAAGCCGTCAACAGCGGACTGCGCGACGTGGATGCGGTGATGGGCCACATGCAGGCGGCGCGCGCCGAAACCGGTGCGGTGCAGGCCCGGCTCGACAGCATCGACGGCCGCAATCAGGACCGCGCGCTGTGGGCCAAGTCGGTCCAGGCCGACGCTGAAGATCTGGACATGGTGCAAGCCGTCAGCACCTTTCAGAACCAGCAGACCGGCTACCAGGCGGCACTGCAAAGCTACGCCATGGTTCAGCGCCTGTCGCTGTTCGACTACGTGAAATAGACTCGCTCTGTCGCCTACCGATCCCATGCCATTGCACTCTCGCTCACGCTGTACCCAATCTCCCGCCGGGCCGTGTCCATGCCTTCGGTCCGACCGGTGACACTGACATGACAGACCACTCTGTTCTCGGCCAGGTTGCACTGGGCTATTCGCCAATGATCGATCGCCACAGGGCGATCACCGCCTTGCGCCTGACGGTCTTCCCTATCCGCCCCGAGGCGCAGCCCGACGCCAACGAGCTGCTGGCCGCATTCGCGCAAGCCTGGCCAGAACCTGCCCACCGCGTATCGCTGAACATCGTGGGCGAGCACCTGCTCGACGCCATGATGCGCACCGACTTGCCGCTGAACCTGATGCTGGAGGTGCCGGCCTTCATGGCCAGCGACCTGGCCTGCTCGGATGCCATTGCGGCCCTGCACACCCGGGGCAACACCTTGCTGATCAAGGGCCGCCCGCTGTCGCCGCTGCCGCGTGATGTGCTGCCGTGCTTTGCCTATTCGATCATCGACCTGGCGGATGAGCGACGCGACGGCATGCCGCCCCCGGGCGGTGTGTCGCGCAACATTCCGCATGTGCAATCGGGTGTCGAAACCCTGGCGCAGATGACCGACGCTTTCGGCCGTGGTGCGATTTCGGTGCTGGGCTGGCCGATCGGCGATGCCGTGCCCGTCGGCACGGCCGTGACCCGCACCGCCCAGCCCGAGTTGAGTGCCATCGTCGAATTGATCAACCGGGTTGACCGCCACGAGCCGATCGACCGGCTGGAGGCGGTGATGAAAAACGACCCCACCATGGCCTTCAAGTTGATGCGCTACATCAACTCGCCGGCCTTCGGTCTGAACGTGGAGGTGACCAGCTTCCGCCACGCCATCATGCTGCTGGGTTACCAGCGCCTCAAACGCTGGCTGGCCCTGCTGCTGGCTTCGGGCAGCCGCGACGCCAACCAGAAACCGGTCATCTACGCGGCAGTGCGCCGCGGCCTGCTGATGGAAGAGCTGGGGCGTGACAGCGGCGCCGACGACGAGCGGCGTGGCGAGCTATTCGTCTGTGGTGTGTTCTCGCTGCTGGACAGGCTGATGCACCAGCCCTTTGCCGACCTGCTCAAGAGCATTCCCACCTCAGACGCGGTGCGCGACGCCCTGCTCCATGGCAGCGGCCCGCACCAGCCCTACCTTTCCCTGGTGCAGGCGGTTGAATCGTCGTCGCTGCTGGACATGCGCGCCGGCGCCGATGACCTGATGATGACGCCATCGTCGGTCAACCAGGCCGTGCTGCGCGCCCTGGTGGCCGCGCGTCAGCTCGACTGAATCACCCGCGGCCTGCGGGCCGCAGGTAACGGGAGTTTTCGGGGCGTTTTCAGGCCACCCTGGCCGCTAAACTGCCCGCATGTCCTTGTTGCCGCGCCCGATCACACTGCCCTCGAATGCCCAGTTGTCGGCCTTGCTCGATGGGGTAGACGAGGTCCTGGTGCTCGTCGATGCCCGGCAGCGGGTGAGCTTTCGCAACCAGGCCGCGCACCGATTGCTGGGGTGTGAGCCCGGCCAGGGCATGGAGGCCTTGCTGTCGTGGTTTGCCGAGCCGGCCCGCCTGGCCCTGCGGCGCGCTTTCGAATCGAGCGCCGGCCCGTCCCCATCCCTGCCCTTGCGGTTGGCGCAAGGGCCGCTGGCCGGACACACCCTGGCCTTGTCCCTCAGCCGGGGTAGCGGCCATGCGTGGGTGCTGCGCGCGCCCAGCACACCGCCGCTGCCAGTGATGCCGCCCCTGGCCGCAGGCGCCACCAGCGAACTGGTCAAGTTGCTGTGGGATTCGCCCCAGCCCCTGACGGTGCAGGACACCGACTTCACCATCGTGGCTGCCAACCGCGCGTTCTTCGAGGCCCTGGGCCTGCCACCCGACCAGGTGCTGGGGCGCGATCCACTGCCGCTGCTGTTGCCCCAAGACCAGGCCGGTGTTCGACAGTCCCGCCAGACCTGGCTGGACGACCTGGCCAACCAACGCCAACCCCAGCGCCAGGTCGAGCGCCGCATGCTCGATGGCAAGGACCGTGAGCGTTGGTTCCGCTTTGCACCGCGCTGGGTCAGTGCCGATGACGGCACGCCCCTGCTGCTGGCCATCCTGCAGGACGTGACGCTGGAGCACCAGGCCCGCAACGAGGCTGCGAATTCCGGCCACGAGCTGGATCAATGGTTCGACCTCAGTCCCATCGGCATGCTGGTCTACGACGATGCCGGGCTGGTGGTGCGCAGCAATGCCGCCTTCGAGGCCCTGGTGGGCCGCTCTCCGGTACTGTTGGCCGAGGCGCCGGCCGACCTGTGTCAACTGCTGGCCTGGGAGGGCGATCACCCACACCCCGATCTGCGTTGCGACGCCCCGCCGCTGGAGGTGCTGGCCACCGTGGCGCAGTCTGGCGACCGCCGCCTGCGCCTTCGCGCACGCTTGCGGGCCTTTCGCAGCGAGCAGGGCGCCCTGCGTGTGATGGCCGTGGTCGAGGATCGCAGCCTGGAAGACGAACACGACCTGGCGCAGCTCGAAATCGGTGCGCTGATGGATACCGCCAGCGTGGGTGTGGCCACCTATGAGGCCTCGCGCGGCTGGCTTCAGAGCCGACCCAGCCGCCCGGCCAGTTCACGCCCGGTGGGCGAAGGCCTCGCATCGTCCGGCCTGGCATCGGGACTGCAATCGATCGGCCGTGAGCAGGTAGAGCCGGATTCCCGGGATGAATTCGAGCGTCTGCAACGGGCGCTGCGCGAGGGCCAGCGTGCCCAGGTGCGTTATGCCGTGCGGGTGCCCGAACTGGGCGTGCGCTGGCTGCTCACCCGTGTGGAGCCGGGTGAGTTGACCGGAGGGCGCGCCGCGCTTTCGGTGGTGACGCTGGACGTGACCGAGCAGGAAGAATCCCACCGTCGCAGCGAGCAACTGCTGCGCGAGTTGTCAACCATCCTCGATGGCACCAGCGCCGGTATTGCCTACCTGCGCGGCGAGCGGCTGGTGCGTTGCAACCGTCGTTTCGAAGCCATGCTCGACCTGGAGCCTGGCCGTGCGGCGGGTGCTTTGCTCGGCGACGTGCTGGCCGATCAGCCGGCAGCACAGGCGCTGCTGCGCACCGCGCTCGAAGCCGAAGGTCGACATGAAATCGAGATCTCACGCGCCGCGCCCGACGGCAGCCTGGTCTGGTATGCCTTGTCGGCCAGCCGCGCCCCGGTGGGTGGTGCGCCCGAGCTGGTGGTGGTGCTCACCGACGTGTCGCGCCTGAAGGCCCAGCAAGCCCAGATGGAAGCCCTGGCGCGTGAGCGAGAACTGATGTTCACCTTGTCTGACGTGGGCCTGGCCTACTCGCGGGGCGGCCACATCGAACGCGCCAACGAGGCACTGGCGGGCCTCACCGGCTATGCCTTGGACGAACTGGTGGGCATGCCCTTGTCGGCATTGGCGCCTGACGAGGCCAGCCACCCGCTGCAGTGGCAGCAGCAGCAGCAGGCCTTGGTGCAGGGCGGGCGCTGGCGCGGCGAAAGTGCGTTGCGCCGCCGCGATGGGCGCCCTTTGTGGGTGCAGGTCAGCCAGCGCCGTGTGGACGAAGAAGATGCCCAATCCGGTCTGATCTGCAGCTATGTGGATGTGGACGAGCGCCGCCGGGCCCGCGAGGCGGTGCAATTGCAGGCCGAGCGAACCCGCGCCATCCTGGATTCGGTGCTGGTGGGCATCGTCACCGTGGGTGAGGGCGGCATCGAGTGGATGAACCGCTCGGCGCGCCGCATGTTCGGTGGCGAGTTGGCCGACTTCGTCGGCGAGCCCATCGCCATCGTCGCCACCGCCGAAACCGACCACCCGCTGCGCGCCACCCACTACCGACAATCCCTGGGCGACGGGCAGGCGGAAACCTTTGAATGCCGCCTGCGCGGGCGTGACGGGCGCGAGTTCTGGGTGGTGGGCAACGCGGTGGTCACCGGTCGGGGCGAACCCGGGGCGCAGGGCAGCCACCAGATCACCTTCGCCCTGCTTGACATCGAACGCCGCCGACAGGCCGAGGTGAGCATCCGACAGGCGCAGGACAGCTTGCAGCGCATCATCGACACCGCGCCGCTGGCCATTGCCCTGTTCGACGCGGCCAGCGGCCGGGTGTTGCGCCTCAATCAGATGGCCGCGATGTTCTTCGGGCGGCCGGTCGAAGCCGTGCTGGGTCGCCCGCCAGAAGCGTGGTTCTGCCCCGACGATGCGGCCACCCTGCGTGATGACCTGAAGGCCGCGCTCGCCCAGACCGACGTGCTGCGCCGCGAGGTGCCTCGGCCGGTGCAGGTGGCGTCAGGCGACGCCGATACCGAGCGCCGGGTGTGGGACGTGCGAATCGTGTCGCTTGTGTCAACCGGCGAGGCCCAACTGCTGCTGGTGGCCAGCGATGTGACCGAGCAGCGCGCGGCCGAGCAGGCGCGCTTTGACGCCGCCGTCTCGCAGCGCGAGATGCTGGTCAAGGAAGTGCACCACCGCATCAAGAACAACCTGCAGGGTGTGGCCGGCCTGTTGCAGCAGACAGCGGCTCGGCGGCCCGAGGTGGCCGGGCTCATCAGCGAAGCGGTGGGCCAGGTGCAGGCCATCGCCCAGGTGCATGGTCTGCAGGTGGGTGTGTCGGGCCCGCTGCGCATCAAGCCCCTGGTCGAAGCCATCACGGCCAGCGTGCAGCGCACCTTCGGCCGCACCATCACGGTCAGCGTGGAGGGCATGCCGCCGCACCGCTTTGCCTTGCCCGAAGCCGAATCCATTCCGATCGCATTGACGATCAACGAACTGCTGACCAATGCCATCAAGCACAGCGCGCCGGGCGACATCCGCTGCGTGCTGCAGTGCGATGAAGCGCGTCTGGCCATCAGCGTGCACAGCCCTGGGCAGTTGCGCGCCGGCTTCAGCCTGGCCCAGGTGCCGCCGGGGGTGTCTGGCCTGGGCTTGGTGCGCGCCCTGCTGCCACGCCGCACGGCCGTGCTCACCCTCGTGCAGGCGGGTGTCGAGGTCGAGGCCAAGATGGTTCTGGTGCCGCCCAGCATCACCTTGCTCGAGCCCCTGTAGCGCCGCGCCGGGTGACAATGGGCTCACCCGGAAAAGGAACCCGCGATGGCCGAGAAGGGCAAGATTTTGGTGGTTGACGACGACCGGCTGGTGCTGGCCACCGTCACGCATGGCCTGTCACAGGCCGGCTACGAGGTGATCGACGCCGACAACGGTGACGATGCCATCTTGCTGGCGCGCGAGCACAAGCCCGATCTGGCCCTGCTCGACATTCGCATGGAAGGCATGAGCGGCTTCGACGTGGCGGCCTACCTGCGCGAGCACCTGCACGTTCCCTTCATGTTCCTGTCGGCCTTTGCCGACGACGACACGGTGCAGCAGGTCAAGGCCCTGGGCGCCGTGGCCTACCTGGTCAAGCCACTGGACATCGGCCAGATCCTGCCCACGGTGGCGGCAGCGATGGCCCAACTGCAATCGCGCACCCCCAGCCCGCTGACCACAGCCGTCGGCGAGCCCGATCGACCGATCGATCCGGTGGCGGTGGCCGTAGGGGTGTTGATGCACCGGTATTCGCTGCAGCGCGGTGCGGCCCTGCAGCGCCTGAACAAGCTGGCCGCCGACGAACAGCGCAGCCTGAAGGACCAGGCCGAGCGCTTGGTGGATGCGGTCGAGTTGCTGGCCCGCGGCCAGGGTTGATTGCGCAACAGGCGCGCGGGGCAAACCCAGGCCGGCTTCAGTCCTTGAGCGTGAAATGAAAGCGCGCGCCGTGGCCCACTTCGCTCTCGGCCCAGACTTCTCCGCCGTGCCGGCGCACGATGCGCCTGACCGATGCCAGACCGATGCCGGTGCCCTGGAAATCGCTGCTGCTGTGCAGGCGCTGAAAGACGCCGAAAAGGCGGTCGGCAAAGCGCATGTCAAAGCCCGCGCCGTTGTCACTGACCACATACTGGGTTCGCCCGTCCTGGACGACTGCCTCGAAACGCACCTCGGCCACGGCCACCTTGGCGCTGTACTTCCAGGCATTGCCCAGCAGGTTTTCAAGCGCCATGCGCAGCAGGGTCGGGTCACCCTGCACGGTCATGCCCTGGCCGATGACCATGTTCACATGGCGCTCCGGCGAGGCGCGGCGCAATTCATCAACCACAAACCCTGCCAATTGCGACAGATTGACCGGTTGTCGGGCCAAAGGTTGGCTCGACAGGCGCGACAGCGAAAGCAACGCGTCGATCATGTGGTTCATGCGCGCAGCGGCGGCCATCATGCGGTCAAGGTGGTCGCGGCCCACCCGGTCGAGGGCGGCGCCGTAGTCTTCCTTCAGGATGCGACCAAAGCCTTCTACGACCCGGATCGGCGCGCGCAGATCGTGCGAGATCGTGTAGCTGAAGGCTGCATGCTCGGCCGCCAGCGCCTGGATGGCTTCGGCGTCGAGGGCCTGGGCGGTGCCCGCTTCTGCGCCACCGGCGGTTTTGTCGGGCCAGGCCACACCCAGGTAGCCACAGAAGCGGCCGCGGCCGTCAAAGCGGGGCAAGCCGCGCAGCCGCCAGGCCCGCGCAGGCGAGGCCGGTGCCGCTTCAGCCTGCTTTACCGCCAATTCGCCCAGGGCCACCTGGGCCCGCATGCGGGGCTGAAGGCTGTGTTCGGCGTCGTCAAAGCGTTGCCACAGATTTTCGCCACTGAAGGCACCAGCCACCCATGCCGACGCCGGGGCGCCGTGCGGCGGTTGCAGCTTGACGAGCCGGTGATCGGCATCGGTTTGCCAGCACCACACATCGATCAACTGGCCCAGCAACTGGTTGTGCAGGCGCGCTTCCCTCAAATGATCGAGCTGGCGCTGCCGGCTCCAGTAGGCCCCGCTGAGCAAGGCGCCGGCAGCCGTCAACAGCAGGCCCAGTGCGCCCAGCCAGGCCGGCAGAACCTGCTGGGCGGCCAACAATGCGGCCACGACCGCAGCCGCCATCAAGGCCAGCGGCAACACCGGCAGTGACGACCAGTTGGGGGAGGGGTGGGCGCCGGGCGGGCAGTCACCGGTTTCGCGATCGCGCGACATGCGCTTCATTGTACGGACGCAGTTCTGCTCACCAGAGCGTGCCGACCCGCGTGTGACGACCCGTGCGTGCCGACCAGTGAGCCGCTCAAGTCTGTTGCCAGGCGTCCGACAACCCATGCAGAGCGCTCGCTGGTTGGCGTGCGCAGGTCTGTCGTGAAGTGTTGCCGCTGAAATCAAGCTTGTCGGCTTGCACGCCAGTTCCCGGTGCGGAACGGGGGATTGACCGGCAATCTCGATTGACGGGGGTGCGCTGGCAAGCCATGCTTTGGCATGGGAGCCAGAAAACAACAACTCGCGCGGACACCTGCAGCAAATTCAGGGTATGCCGCCATGATCGATTCGAAGTCCATGCCACTGGTCGGTTCGCAGAACGCCGTCGCCAAGGTACCTGTGCCTGCCAGGCCGTCGGTGCTCGACGAGCAGGCCTTGGCAGGTCTGCGCCAACTCGACCCTACCGGCGCGAACCAATTGATGCCCCGGGTGCTGGCCACCTACCGCGCATCCCTGGCACGTCTGTTGGGCCAGATGCGTGCCGCAAGGCAACAATCGGATACAGCCGCCATTCGACTGGCGACGCACACTTTAAAATCCTCCTCGGCCAGCATTGGCGCTTTGGCCTTGTCGGCCCTTTGCGGGGCTGCCGAACAGGCGGCGCGGGATGGTCGAATCGAAGCCTTGCCGCCCCTGTTGGACCAGCTTGAAGTCGAGGCTGCCAATGTGGATGCGGCTGTTCTGCAACTTTTGCAAGATCAGTAACTCCCACCCGCGATGAACCTGCCGCACGCCTTTGACACCGACGACACGCCTGAGCGGCCGAAGGTGTTGCTGGTCGACGACGACGAAGTGACGTTGATGCTCACTTCGGCTGCATTGCGTGAGCGGCATTTCGAGATCACCGAGGCCAACAGCGGCGAGCGCGCCCTGGCGTTGCTGGCCGAATGGATGCCCGACATCATCGTGCTCGACGCCATGATGCCGGGGCTCGATGGCTTTGACACCTGCCACGAGCTGCGCGCGGCGCCCGGCTTCGAGAACATGCCGGTGCTCATGCTCACTGGCCTGGACGACGACGCGTCCATCACCCGCGCCTACCAGGTGGGCGCCACCGACTTCTTCGTCAAGAGCCAGCAATGGAGCCTGTTGGCTGGCCGCTTGCGCTACCTGCTTCGCTCGGCGCGCACCCGCCAGGAGCTTGAGCGCCACAAGAGCAAATTGGCCCGCGCTCAGGACCTGGCCCGCATGGGCAGCTTCGACTGGCGCCGCCAACCAGGGGGGCCGCCTGCGGGCACCATGGTCCTGGCGCCCGAGGCCTTGCGGGTTTTTGGCCTGTTGCCCGATGAGCGCGTGTCGCTGCGCCGCCTGGTGCGCATGGTGCCCATGCCCGAGCGCCACGGCCTGGCCCGGGTGCTGACCGAGGTGCAGGCCCAAAGCACAGTGCTGGCCATCGACGTGCCGGTGCATCTGCCCGACGGCCGCCCCCGCATCGTGCACCTGGAAGCCGAACCCGAGTTCAACGAGCATGGCCATGCCATCGGCTACACCGGCATCGTGCAGGACGTCACCGACCGCCGCGTGGCCGAAGACCGCATCCGCCACCTGGCCAATTTTGATGCGCTGACGGGCCTGCCCAACCGGCGCCAGTTGATCTGGCGCACCGAGCGAGCACTCGACTACGCCCGGCGCCAGGGCCATCAGGCCGCCTTGCTGCTGATCGACCTGGACCGCTTCAAGGTCATCAACGACACCCTGGGCCACGGACCGGGCGATGAACTGCTGATCGAGGTGGCGCGCCGCCTGCGCGGCTGTGTGCGCCACAGCGACCAAGTGATGGACGGCGCGCTCGAATCGGCCGGTGTTCGCAGCTACCGCACCCTGGAAGCCGTCGGCCGCCTCGGCGGCGATGAATTCATCGCGCTGTTGCCCGAGGTTTTGGACGACGACGATGCCGAGCGGGTGTCTGTTCGCATCCTTGAAGCCATGCGCGAGCCCATCTTCGTGGGTGGGCAGGAATGTTTTGTCACCGCCAGCGTGGGCATTGCCCTGTTCCCGCGCGATGGCACGTCCGTGGCCGACCTCATGCGCAACGCTGACGTGGCGATGTATTCGGTGAAGAACACCGGCCGCAACAGCAGTGCCATCTACAGCCCGATGCTGGCCGGCCGCGGACGTGAAAAGCTGGAGCTTGAAACCGCCCTGCACAAGGCCATCGAGCGCAACGAACTGGTGCTGCACTACCAGCCCAAGATCGATGTGCGCTCTGCGCGCATGGTGGGCGCCGAGGCGCTGATGCGCTGGCAGCGCGGTACCTCGCTGGTGCCACCGGGCGATTTCATCCCCTTGGCTGAAGAGACGGGCCTGATCGTGCCGCTCAGCGAGTGGGCACTCAAGGAAGCCGCGCGCCAGGCCAAGGTGTGGAGCGTCAACTTTGGTTTTGCCGAC